>NZ_JBVJCO010000035.1:97500-98423 GCF_055588525.1 Kitasatospora sp. NPDC041988 | reverse complement strand
CCTTTTCCCCCTCCGTGCTGTCCCCCCCCGCCCCTAGCGCGCGACAACGAACACAACAACCCAACACCCTCCGCCCCCCCCCGAAACCCCCCCCGCCCCGCCACCGGCGAGCGACGCGGCGTCAGTCGATGATCAGGAGGCAACCCCACTGGGGATGCTGGGTGTTCACCCCTGCCAGGGTCAATGCCGCCGGCGGGCTGCGGCTCGTCCGCTTCGCCTCACGAGGACGACGAGTGCGCCTCCCAGGGCGACGGCAATCGCCGAACCGACCGCGATGCCGACGGATCCGTCCGAGCCGGTGGCGGCGAGTGCCTGATCCGACCCCTGGTGCTGAACGGGAGCGCCCTGCTCGTGACCGACCGGGGCGTTGCCGTGGTTGCCCTGGTCATTGCCGTGACCGACCGGGGCGTTGCTGTGGTTGCCCTGGTCATTGCCGTGACCGACCGGGGCGTTGCTGTGGTTGCCCTGGTCATTGCCGTGACCGACCGGGGCGTTGCTGTGGTTGCCCGGGCCGTTCCCGTGATCACCGTGCTCATGACCACCGTGCCCCTGGTCGCCGTGACCAGGAGACTGGGGTGGCCCCGCCGGACCCGCCGGACCCGCCGGACCCGCCGGACCTGCCGGACCCGCCGGACCCGCCGGGCCGGGAGCACCGGGCGAGCCGTTCGCACCGGGCGAGCCATTGGCACCCGGCGAACCGTTCGCACCCGGCGAGCCATTGGCACCCGGCGAACCGTTCGCACCCGGCGAACCGTTCGCACCCGGCGAGCCATTGGCACCCGGCGAACCGTTCGCACCCGGCGAGCCATTCGCACCCGGCGAACCGTTCGCACCCGGCGAGCCATTCGCACCCGGCGAACCGTTCGCACCGGGCAACCCGTTCGCACCCGGCGAGCCATTCGCACCGGGGGCGCCGGGAGCAC
>NZ_JBVJCO010000035.1:90523-97403 GCF_055588525.1 Kitasatospora sp. NPDC041988 | reverse complement strand
CACCGGGGGCACCGGGAGCACCATTGGGGCCTGCGGCACCCGGAGAGCCGGGCGCACCGGGCACACCGGGAGCACCGTTGGGGCCGGGCGCACCGGGGGAACCGGGCGCACCAGGAGCACCGTCAGGCCCGGGAGCACCGGGCGCACCGGGCGAACCGTTCGCACCGGGGGCACCGGGAGCACCATTGGGGCCTGCGGCACCCGGAGAGCCGGGCGCACCGGGCACACCGGGAGCACCGTTGGGGCCGGGCGCACCGGGAGCGCCGGGGGCACCAGGAGCACCGTCAGGCCCGGGAGCACCGGGCGCACCGGGCGAACCGTTCGCACCAGGGGCGCCGTTAGGTCCCGGGGCACCCGGAGAGCCGGGCGCGCCGGGCACGCCGGGCGCACCGTTGGGGCCGGGCGCACCGGGGGAACCGGCCGCACCGGGAGCACCTGCAGGACCGCTCGGACCCGCCGGCCCACTCGGACCCGCCGGGCCGCTCGGACCCGCCGGCCCGCTCGGTCCGGGCGGACCGCTCGGTCCGGGCGGGCCGACGGTGCAGGCGGCCCGCGTGATGGTGTTGTCGTCCAGCGTGACGGCCCCCGTGCGCGCCAGGGCACGGCCTTCGATCACCGAGGCGTGATTCACCGTGATGGACGCGAGGGCCAGGATGTTGCCCTTGAAGAAGGAGTTGACGTCGATGGTGGCGGAGCTTCCCACCTGCCAGAACACGTTGCAGGCCTGCGCCCCGTTGACCAGGCTGACGACGCTCGACGGGGCCGTGATCAGGGTGGAGCCGATCTGGAAGATGAAGACGGCGCTGGGATCGCCCAGGGCGTCGAGAGTGACGGTCCCGGTGAGGTTAAGCGACGACGACGCCTTGTAGACGCCGGGCGTCAGTGTCAGTCCGCCGATGTCGCCCGGAGACGTCAGGCTGGCCGTGGGGGCCCGGCCTGCGGCGTCGTTGTAGGCGATGACCAGGTCGGACTGGGCCTGGGCGGCCTGGGCGTCGTTGACGTGCTGGACTCCGTTCACGATCCCGGGCGGAAAGCCCGTCACGCTGGTGCCCGGGCTGAGCCCCAGGTCGCCGTTGATCACGCTGGGACCGGTGTTGGTGACCGTTGTGGCGCCCAGGACCGCGTAGCTGGTGTCGGTCCCCAGCGTCACCGGCGCCTGTGCGGCGTGTGCGGGGCTCGCGACCAGACCGGCCGTCGCAAGCAACGTCAGTCCGGACAGCAGGACGAGCGCCCCCGTGAGTCGGGAGCGTCTGCGCCCTCTCTCAGGTGGGGCGGACGGAATGGCATCGACTGCCATAGGACAGGACCCTTTCTTTTCGCCGTTGAGCTCCGTCACTCGAAAAGACGATTTCGGAGCGCTGATGGTGAGTTCTGGTCGGACCACAAGCCCTCGTACACGCGCCTTGGGCGCCACGGGCGGCACCCCGGGAGGTCCGCAGAGCGGCAGCCCCTCAGGGGTGGTGATGCACCGTCACCAACTCAGTACACCGTGCAACAACAACACGAAAAGGAAAGAATGATAAAGATGCAAAAGGGTGATGCACTCACACCAACGGGGCATATTTCCCACGCTCCGGCGTGTCGTTGGCCTACGTACTCAACGGCTCGTATAAGGCCGTCGGATTCGGCCCCGGCCGACCCCCTCGGATCCGGCCACGCCCGCGGCACCCGGCACGGCCATCGGCGGAACCCGTCGCCCCGACCGCCACCGCGGCCACCCAAGGCCCCGCCAGCGCCTTAGCAGTACCGTTTTTCCTCTTGGCTGCGTCCAGGGTGGTGAAATGACGTATCGCCCGGTGGACGTAGTCGTTGGCCCGAATATGAACGACCCAACGAATCCGCAGGGCGGACTTCTCGCGGCGGCCGAAGGCAACGCCGGCACCGTGGCCGACCGCTGCCGCCTCGCCGGCGGCCTGCTCAGAGTCACGCTCGGGGAGCTGCGCGAGGAGCTCGGATACCGGAGACTCGGCAGGTACGTCCTGGACGAGGTGGCCGAGAGCCTGGCGGCAGAGGGGCTCGGCTGGTTTCCCGCCTGGCGGCTGTCACCGAGGGAGAACGGCGAGCCGCGCAAGGAACACGACGTGTGGGTGTTCGTCCGGGACGGCGGTCTGCGGTGCCAGGTCATCGACGCCATCCAGGCACCCGACGGCTCCGACGTCCCCAGCATCCTCAACGGGCTGCTCGCCGACCGCCCCCAGGACCTCGCCCCCGAGCGGAAACTCGGCCTCATCCGCGAGATCCTCGGGCTCTGACCCCCACCCCGGGCAGCCGCTCGCCGTACACCGGCCCGGCCGGCCCGTCAGCTCCTCACCTACGCCGTATCGACGGCGAAACTCAGCAGATAGGTGTGGAGAACAGCGCTGCTCAGGCTGGTGACCGGCTCCGGATGGCGGACCGGCGGGTACGCCGAAACGATCACTGCACGCACCCGCTCGGCATCGGCCAGGTCGACGGAGCGGACCTCCACGTGCACCAGATCCTGCGGGATCGGACTCGCCCCCACCCGCGGGTCCCGGGACGGGCCGGGATCAGGGAGGCTCCTCCCCGTCGCAGCCGCGGGAGCGACGTCGACGACCAGACGCCGGTAGACCCCCTTGGTCCACAGCCCGCCGTGCAGCCCACTGATCGGGGCGAGGCAGTCGACGACAGCCGCGATCACCCGCATCGGCGCATCGCCGCCCTGACCGACAACGGTGAGCTCGGCGAGGCCCGGTCGGAGCATCTGGGTCATACGTCCATGGTGCGCCTCGACCCGACTCGGGTCGACGGTCGCGATCCCGCAGCACGACACCGGCCCGCGCCTTCCCCTCCGAGGCACGGGCCGGTGTCGTCCGGAATGGTCAGTCCGCCAGCGGCAGGTAGACCCGGTTGCCCTGGGCGGCGAACTCCTCGGACTTGGCCTGCATGCCGGCCAGCGCCTCGGCGTCGAAGTCGCTCGGGACCGCGCTGGAGCCGTCGCCGTGCTCGTCGCGGATCTTTTGGCTGATCTTCATCGAGCAGAACTTCGGACCGCACATGGAGCAGAAGTGGGCGGTCTTTGCGGGTTCGGCGGGGAGGGTCTCGTCGTGGAAGGCGCGGGCCGTCTCCGGGTCGAGGGCCAGGTTGAACTGGTCCTCCCAGCGGAACTCGAAGCGGGCGTCGGAGAGCGCGTCGTCCCACTCGCTCGCGCCGGGGTGGCCCTTGGCGAGGTCGGCGGCGTGGGCGGCGATCTTGTAGGTGATGACGCCGGTCTTCACGTCGTCGCGGTTGGGCAGGCCCAGGTGCTCCTTGGGCGTGACGTAGCAGAGCATCGCGGTGCCCCACCAGGCGATCATCGCGGCGCCGATGCCGGAGGTGATGTGGTCGTAGCCGGGCGCGACGTCGGTGGTGAGCGGGCCCAGGGTGTAGAAGGGGGCCTCGTCGCAGATCTCCTTCTGGAGATCCATGTTCTCCTTGATCTTGTTCATCGCGACGTGGCCGGGGCCCTCGATCATCACCTGGACGTCGCGCTCGCGGGCGATCCGGCCCAGCTCGCCCAGCGTCTTGAGCTCGGCGAACTGCGCCTCGTCGTTGGCGTCGGCGGTGGAGCCGGGGCGCAGGCCGTCGCCGAGCGAGAAGGTGACGTCGTAGGCCGCGAGGATGTCGCAGAGCTCCTCGAAGTTGGTGTAGAGGAAGTTCTCCCGGTGGTGCGCCAGGCACCAGGCGGCCATGATCGAGCCGCCGCGCGAGACGATGCCGGTCTTGCGGCGGGCGGTGAGCGGCACGTAGCGCAGCAGCACGCCGGCGTGGACGGTCATGTAGTCGACGCCCTGCTCGCACTGCTCGATGACGGTGTCGCGGTAGACGTCCCAGCTGAGTTCCTCGGCCTTGCCGTCGACCTTCTCCAGCGCCTGGTAGAGCGGCACGGTGCCGATCGGCACGGGGGAGTTGCGCAGGATCCACTCGCGGGTGGTGTGGATGTTGCGGCCGGTGGAGAGGTCCATGACGGTGTCGGCGCCCCAGCGGGTGGCCCAGGTCATCTTCTCCACCTCCTCCTCGATCGAGGAGGTGACGGCGGAGTTGCCGATGTTGGCGTTGATCTTCACCAGGAAGTTGGTGCCGATGACGGCCGGCTCGACCTCGGGGTGGTTCACGTTGACCGGGATGACGGCGCGTCCGCGCGCCACCTCGGCGCGGACGTACTCCGGCGCCAGACCCTCGCGCAGGGCCACGAACTCCATCTCCGGGGTCACGACGCCGCGCTTGGCGTAGGCGAGTTGGGTGACGGCAGCGCCGTCGCGGCCGCGCAGGGGGCGGCGCGGGCGGCCGGGGAAGACGGCGTCGAGGTTGCGCAGGTTCCCGCCGCGCGGCGAGGTGTGCTTGATCCCGTCGTCCTCGGGGCGGGCCTCGCGGCCGTCGTACTCCTCGACGTCGCCGCGCTGGCGGATCCAGGGGTCGCGCAGCGCGGGCAGGCCGCGCCGGACGTCGGGTTCGTACGACGGGTCGGTGTACGGGCCGGAGGTGTCGTACAGCGGGACGGTCTTGCCGTTGGTGAGCACGACCTCGCGGTACGGCACGCGCAGGTCGGGGCGGGACCCGTCGCGGTAGGCCTTGCGCCAGGCCGGGGTCGGGTAGCCGGTGCCCGCGCTGCTGACGGCGGTGTTCTGGGCAGACTGCGGCTGTGCGTCGAACGTGGTCATCAGACCCTCTACTCCCTACGCCGGCATTACCCGGTCAGGTTCCTGCGGTCGACGCAGCGGTCGGCACGTCCAGCGACGTACCCGTCAGCGTCCTCTCAGCCCGGTGCTCCGAGCTCCCGTGTCCGCAGGCGGTGTTGCCTGCGCATGACGTCCAACACCGTAGCGAGCGGATCGCCGCTGGTCCAGAGGGGGTCCACGGCCGGCGGTCCGGGAGGGCGGCGATCCGGCCATCGGCCCCGGGGCGATTCGGACGACGGACCCGCCGCGGCGCTCCGGGGCGGGCAGACTGGCAGCACGCGGGCCGGGTGACGAGGGAGGGCGCAGTGGTCGGGAGCACGGGGCGGGTGTCCGGGGCGGTCGGGGCGGGGCTGGTCGGCGAGGTGATGGTGCACGTTCCGGAGCGCCAGGGGACGGAGGCGTTCCTCGCCTACCTCGCGGTGCCGGGCGACCGGCTGCCGATCGGGACGCCGGTGGTGGTGATCGAGTACCAGCCACCCCGGACGGTCTACGTGGCCCCGGTGTTCCCGTGACGGGAACGGCACCGCTGTGACGAGCTTGTGACAGGCCGTCATGACATCTCCCTTTTCTTCGGGTTGCGTCGAGCGGACAATCCGAACCGGCGCATCTCATGTGCCGGAAGGGGGAGTTGAACCATGCTGTTCGTCATCATCGGGGCGGCCGCCACGGTGCTACTGCTGGGAATCACGCTCTTCAAACTCATGTGGCGGGTGGCGGAGCCCAACGAGGCGCTGATCATCTCGGGCTCCAGGCACCGGACCGAGGGGGTCGGCGACGGGCTGGGGTTCCGGATCGTCACCGGTCGCGGCACCTTCGTCACCCCGGGCCTGCAGGGCGTCCGCCGACTCTCGCTGGACCTCAACGAGGCCGAACTGAACGTCGAGTGCGTCACCACCCAGGGCATCCCGGTCCGGGTCAAAGGTGTGGTGATCTTCAAGGTCGGCGACGACGACGTCTCCATCGCCAACGCCGCCCGGCGCTTCCTCGACCAGCAGAAGCTGATCAGCCAGCGCGTCCACAACGTCTTCGCCGGCCACCTGCGGTCGATCGTCGGCGGGCTCACCGTCGAGGACATGATCCGCGACCGCGAGCGGCTCACCGGGGAGACCAGGGCCGCCTCCGGGCTGGAGATGGAGAAGCTCGGGCTGATCATCGACACCCTGCAGATCCAGGAGATCATCGACCCGACCGGCTACATCAAGAACCTCGCCATCCCGCACGCCGCCGCCGTCCAGCGGGACGCCCGGATCGCCCAGGCCGAGGCCGACCGGATGGCCACCGAGGCGGAGCAGGAGGCCGCCGCCCGCAAGGCCGAGGCGACGCGCAACAGCGCGATCCAGCAGTCCGCCTACCAGGCCGAGCGGGACACCGCCAACGCCCGCGCCCAGCAGGCCGGGCCGCTCGCCGAGGCCGCCTCGAAGCAGGAGGTGGTGGTCCAGGAGACCAAGGTCGCCGAGCTGGAGGCGCGCCGCAAGGAGCAGCAGCTGCAGATCGACGTCCGCAAGCCGGCCGACGCCAAGGCGTACGAGACCCGCACCCGGGCCGAGGCCGACCGCGACGCCCGGATCTCCGCCGCGCAGGCGCAGGCCCGGGAGACCGAGCTGAAGGCGGCGGCCGAGGCCAGCCAGGTCAAGATCGCGGCCGAGGCGGACGCGGAGGCCACCAAGCTGCGCGGGCTGGCCGCCGCCGAGGCGACCAGGGCGACCGGGCAGGCGGAGGCCTCGGCCACCGAAGCCCGCGGCCTGGCGGACGCGGAGGCCGCCCGGGCAATCGGGCTGGCCAAGGCGGCCGGGATCAAGGCCCGGGCCGAGGCCCTCGCCGAGAACCAGGACGCCGTGGTGGCCCAGGAGTTGGCGGAGAAGTGGCCGGACATCGTGCTGGCCGCCTCGGAGTCCTTCAGCAACGTCGAGCACATGGTGCTGCTGAACGGCGCGGACGGCGTGGGGGAGCTGTTCGCCAAGGCGCTCACCATGGGCGGGACCGGGCTCGGCCTGGCCCGGCAGCTCATCGGCACCATGCACGGCCCGGAGCGGACGGAGCAGTCCGCGCAGCCGGAGCCGGCCGCCCCGGCGGCGGCCGTGGTACCCGTCCAGCAGATCCCCGTCACGGACTGACCTGGGCTCAGCTGCCGTCCCGGGGGGGGGGGGGGGGGGGGAGGGGGGGGGGGGGGGGGGGATGGGGAGGGGTTGGTGGTGAGGCAGGGG
>NZ_JBVJCO010000035.1:73294-90513 GCF_055588525.1 Kitasatospora sp. NPDC041988 | reverse complement strand
GCCTCCCCGGTGTCGGTTGTGGTCCCCTCACAAAAACTCCCCGTCAAGGATGGATTGGGTCTCGGTGGCTGTCCCGTGGGCACGCCCGCCGCACGGGGGGGCGGGCACCCGCGCATCGTCGATCGTTATCAGCCAACCCGGTGACTGAAACGATCACCCCTGCCGCCATAATGCTCACAACTGCTCCGCAGATACTCCTCTACCGCCCCACGGGCGCAGGTGACGAACGCGTCGAGCAGCAACGGACATTCACAAGCCAGGGGGAAGCACAAAGTGCGCCTTCGTCATGCCGTCGGCCTCAGCGCCGCCGTGGTCTCCGCAGTCGTCGGACTGCCGCTCCCGGCGGTCGCGGCCGAGCCCGCCACCGTCCTGTACGTCGACAACAGCCAGTCCGCCGGCTGCGACGACCACGGCACCGGCACCGCGGCCAAGCCGTACTGCAGCATCCAGGCGGCGGCCGACGCGGCCCTGCCCGGACAGACCGTCCAACTCGCGCCGACCACCGAGCAGCTCGGGGACCTCGTCATCACGCGCTCCGGCGAGCTCGGGAAGCCGATCACCTTCCGCGGCAGCCCGATGACCGGCCTGAGCGACTACACCCAGCCGTCGATCGCCCCCACCTCGGGCACCCCGGTGCGGCTCACCAACGTCCACGACGTCGTCGTCACCGGCTTCTCCCTGCCGCACGTGGAGATCGCCGGCTCGTCCCGAGTGGAGCTGTCGGAGAACTGGTACGAGGACCCGGCCGAGACCTCCCGGCCCGCGCCCGCCGTCACCGTCACCGGCCAGGGCGACCAGCTCACGGTCGCCAGGTCGGTCTTCTACCACACCCGCGGCCTCTCGATCGGCGCCGGAACGCAGCACGCCACGGTCGCCGCCAACCAGTTCAGCACGTCGACCGGCGTCGCGATCGACGTCACCGACGCCCCCGGCACGGCGGTCACCAACAACACGCTCACCGGCGGCATCACCATGGGCCTGTCGCTGAACGGCGCCTCCCCGGGCTCGGCGGTCGTCAACAACATCGTGAACGGGTCGAGCGTGTCGGTGTCGGCGGGCGCCGCCGCCGACACCAAGCTCGACTACAACGTCGTCCACCCGGTCCAGGGCCTGCCGGCCTACAGCTGGGCCGACAAGGGCTACCAGTCGCCCGCCGAGCTGCTCGCCGCGACCGGCCAGGGCGCCCACGACATCGACCGCGCCATCACGTTCGAACAGGCCTACCTGCCGCTCACCGTCCCGACGCTGGACAGCAGCACCGTGATCGACTCCGGCGACCCGCTGCCGCCCCGCGGCCTCCCCACCGACCTGGTGGGCAACTACGCCACCGACCACCCACTCGTCGGCAACACCGGCCCGAACGGCGGCTTCCGCGACCGCGGCGCGTACGAGGTGCAGGGCCTGCAGTCGGTCGAGCTCAAGGCCACCGGCACCGTCCACCCGGCACCCACCGGCCCGGGCCCGCTGACCGTCGACCTCACCGCCGACGCCCACAACCAGTGGGGCGGCCAGCTCACCTACACCTTCGACTTCGGCGACGGCAGCGCGCCGGTGACCACCCCGGAGAAGACCGTCCGGCACACCTACACCACGGTCGGCAGCTACACCCCCAAGGTCACCGTCATCGACGGCCGCGGCGGCCGGAAGACCGACGCCGTCGACTCCCCGGTCAGCGTGACCCAGGGCGGCCTGATGAACCTGTCGCTGACCGGTCGCGTCAACAACGTCAGCGACTCGCTCGGCTTCGAGACCGACGCCACCGGCACCACCTCGCCCTGGGCGATCACCGGCTACACCTTCGACTTCGGCGACGGCACCGTGCCCGTCACCAACACCACCGGCAAGGCGTACCACGCCTTCGCCCAGCCCGGCCGGCACACGATCAAGGTGACGGCGACCGACGACTCGGGCCAGAGCCGGAGCGGCGACCTCCCGGTCACCGTCGACTACAACCCTGCCGGTTTCAAGGCGATCTCCCCGCTCCGAGTGGCCGACACCCGCTGGCAGGGCGCCCAGAACCACAAGCTCGGCGCCGGCGACACGCTCGACCTGGACGTCCGCCACCCCGCCGCCACCGGCGGCGCAACCGTGGTGCCGTACGGCGCCACCGCGGTCGTCCTCAACCTCACCGCGACCGAGGGCACCCAGAACAGCTTCCTGAGCGTCTACCCGAGCGGCGGGGAGCGGCCGATCACGTCGAACGTCAACTTCGGCCCCAACCAGGACGTCGCCAACCTGGTGACCGTCCCGGTCGGCCCCGACGGCCGGGTCACCATCCGCAACAACGCCGGTTCGGTGCACGTCGTCGGGGACGTCCTCGGCTACTTCGACCCGACGAGCAACCAGTGGTACCAGCCGGTCGCGCCCGCCCGGCTGATGGACACGCGCAGCACCGCCGCCCCCCTCGGCCCGGACTCCTCCCGCCGGCTG
Organism: Kitasatospora sp. NPDC041988; assembly: GCF_055588525.1. NCBI lineage: Bacteria > Bacillati > Actinomycetota > Actinomycetes > Kitasatosporales > Streptomycetaceae > Kitasatospora > Kitasatospora sp. NPDC041988. The sequence goes on along the minus strand of NZ_JBVJCO010000035.1, from coordinate 88,083 downwards.
AAGGTGGCCGGCGTCGGCGGCGTCCCCGCCGACGCGACCTCGGTGGTCCTCAACGTCACCTCCACCGAGTCCACCGCCAACAGCTACTTCGCCGTCTACCCGGCAGGCGGCCAGCGCCCCACCAACGCCTCCAACCTCAACACCGTTCCGGGCCGGGACATCCCCAACCAGGTGGTCGTCCCGGTGGGCGGCGACGGCTCCATCGACATCTACAACCACGCCGGCAGCGCCCACGCCATCGTGGACGTCTTCGGCTACTACAGCCCCAACGCCCGGGGCCGGTTCACCCCGGTCATCCCGAGCCGGCTGCTGGACTCCCGTGACGGCGGCGGTGCCAAGTTCGGCCCCGGGGGCACCCGCACCGTGACCGGCGTGCCGGCCGGCGCCACCGCGGCCGCGGTCAACCTGACCGCCACCGAGACCGAGACGAACACCCACCTCATCGCCTGGGCCACCGGCTCGGCCCGCCCCGACACCAGCAACCTCAACGCCTCCCCGGGCCTGGACGTGCCCAACCACTCCACCGTCCCGGTGGACGCCCAGGGCCGCTTCGACCTCTACAACAACGCCGGCAACACCCACGTGATCGCCGACCTCTTCGGGTACTACAAGAACATGTAGCCAGGACCCCCCGCCCGATCGAGTAGCCGCCCGCGCCCACCTGAGTACCCGTACTCAGGTGGGCGCGGCGCTGCCCGCCGGAGCATGGAGGCATGCACCCTGCAGCCACCGCCCGGATCGGCATCACCGCCGTCGGATCCCACCTTCCCGCCCTCCGCCTGACCTCCCAGCAGCTCCAGGACGAGGTCACGGCCGGCGGTCAACTCCGCCTTCCGGAGCGGATGTTCGAGAAGGCGACCGGCATCGTCACCCGGCACTTCGCGGCCGACGGCGAGTACGCCTCCACGCTGGCGGTCGGCGCCGCCCGGCGCGCCCTCGACGCCCGCGGCCTGGACCCGTACGACATCGACCTGCTGCTGTACGCCTCCGCCACCCGGGACATCTGCGAACCGGCCACCGCCCACCTCGTCCAGGCCGAACTCGGCTCGCGTGCCCATGCGTTGGACGTCAGCAACGCCTGCAACAGCTTCCTCAACGGGATCGACCTGGCCCGCGCGATGATCCTGGCCGGCCGGGCCCGGCGCGCCCTGGTGGTCACCGGCGAGACGCCAAGTCGGGCGATGCGCCGCGACCCGGGCGGGCTCGCCGACTTTCGCGACGGCTTCGCCGGCTACACCTTCGGGGACGCCGGCGCGGCCGTCGTCGTCGAGGCCGTCGAGCGCGGCGGCATCCTCGACATCGAGACCGAGACCGCCTCCGAGCACTGGGAGGCCGGCGGCATCCCCGGCGGCGGATCGCGCCACCCGCGCGGCGACGAGTACAGCTACTTCCGGGGCGGCGGCAAGGAGTTGCGCGGCGTCTTCGAGAAGATCGGCGGCGCCATCCTGACCCGGGTGGCGGCCCGCACCGGCCTCGGCTGGGACGACTACGCCCGGGTGCTGGTGCACCAGGTCACCGTCCCCTACCTGGAGCGCTTCGTCGAGCTGACCGGGGTGCCCGCGGAGAAGCTGGTCCTCACCGTGCCGGAGCTGGGCAACATCGCCAGCGCCACCCTGGGCGTCCAACTCGACCGTATACGACCGGAGTTGAACCCAGGCGACAAGGTGCTGCTGATCGGCCTCGGCGGCGGCGTCAGCCTGATGACGATGGTCTGGGAGGCGTCATGACCGACCTGTGGGTGGTGGTCCCGGCCTACCAGGAGGAGGCCCGGATCGAAGGCACGCTGAACGCCCTCGCCGCCCAGCGGGACCGGGAGTTCACCCTGCTGGTGGCCGACAACGGCTCCACCGACGGCACCGTGGCGAAGGTCCGGGCCTTCGCCGGACGGGCGCCGTTCCCGGTCGAGGTGCTGGTCGAACCGGAGAAGGGGGTCGGCTCGGCGATCGACACCGGCTTCCGCCACGCCATCGCGCACGGCGCCACCCTGCTCGCCCGCACCGACGCCGACTGCCTGCCCGAACCCGGCTGGACGGCCGCCGCCCGGGCCGGGATGCTCGAAGCCCGCGGCCTGGTCTGCGGCCGGGTCACCGCCCGCCGGGACGAGCACGGGCCGGCCGGGCGCGCGGTCTTCCTGGCGCTGGTCGCGGTCGGCGCGTTCTTCGGCCGGATCCGGCCCGCGCACCGCCGCCGGCACGGCTACCTCACCCCGTACCGGATGCACGCGGGCAACAACATGGCGATCACCGCCGAGCTGTACCAGGCGGTCGGCGGGATGCCGCGCCGGCCCTCGCCCACCGACCGGATGTTCATCAACCGGGTGCGCCGGCACACCACCGCGATCGTCCGCCGCCGCGACATGGTGGTGCAGAACTCCACCCGCCGGATCCGCGCGTACGGCGTGGTCGGCACCGCCCGCTGGTACCTGGAGCGCGGCGCCGGCCCGCGCTCCGCCGACGTCCGCTGAACCAGCCGCCCCGCCGACCGCCCGCTCACCCAAGCCCGCTCCCCGATCGCCCGCCGACCGACCGCCGAACGCTCAACCACCCACTGACCGCCCGCCCGCCGATCCCGCCCCGCTGAGGACACACCGTGCTCGACCGGCTCGCCCACGCACTGCGCACCGTCCACCCCGACCGGCCCGCCGTGCTGCACCACACCCGCACCGGCGCGGCCAAGGTCCGGATCCGCCGCGGCGAACTCGCCGACCTCGCCGACGTCTACGCCGCCGCCCTGCACGCCCGCGGCCTCACCGACGGCGCCACCCTCGGCGTCGCCGTCCGCCCCGGCCCCAGGGCGCTCGCCGTGATGCTGGCCGCGCACCGGCTCGGCCTGCGGATCGCCGTCCTCGACCCGACCGCCGGGCCGGACGTGCTCGCCGCCCGCCTCGCCCTCGCCCGGCCCGACCTGGTGCTCGCCGACGCCGCCGCCCAGGCGGTGGCCGGCTGGGCCGGTCCGCTCGCCCGCCGCGCCGACCTCGCACTGCCCCGGCTGACCGCGCTCGGCCCGGTCGCCACCCTCGGCCGCCGGCTGCCCGGCTGCGCACCCCGGCTGCGGACCGGCTCCGCCACCGCACCCCCGCCCCGCAGCGGCGGCCGCGACACCGACGCCGTGATCGTCTTCACCTCCGGCACCACCGCCCGCCCGCGCGCCGTCGTGCACACCCGGGAAGGGCTGGCGGCCGGCCTGCGGACGGTCACCGAACTGGTCGGGCCCCGCCCCGGCACCACCGTGCTCGGCGGCACCTTCTTCGTCCTCGTCCCGGCCCTCGCCGCCGGCGCCACCGTCGCCCTCCCGGCCCGGACGCCCGCCGCGCTGGCCCGTCAGCTCACCCGGTCGGCACCGGCCCAGACCTACCTCACCCCGCCCCAGCTGCGCGCCGCCCTCCGCTCCGGGGCCCGCTTCTCCGGCCGGGTCTGGACCGGCTCCGCGCCCGCCGACGCCACCCTGCTGCGCCGGGTCAAGGAGGCCGGAGCCGACCAGGCCTGGGGGGTGTACGCGCTCACCGAACTGTTCCCGGCCGCCGCCGTCGAGGAGGCCGAGAAGAGCGCCTTCACCGGCCCCGGAGACCTCGTCGGCGCGCCCCTGCCGGGCGTCCGCACCGACCTCGGCCCGGACGGCGAGCTGCTGCTCACCGGCCCCGGCGCCCGCCACCGCTACCTCGGCGAGGAGCCCGACCCCTGGGTCCGCACCGGCGACCGCGCCACCCTCGCCCCGGACGGCCGGATCGTGCTCGCCGGGCGGCTGAAGGACATGGTGCTGCGGGGCGCCGAGAACATCTACCCCGGCCTGTACGAGCCGGCGCTGCACCTGCCCGGTGTCGAACTCGCCGTCCTGGTCGGCGTCCCGCGCGCCGACGCACCGGGCGACGAACGGCTGGTCGCCCTGGTCCAGCCCCGCCCCGGCACCGACCCGCACCGGCTGCGCGCCGCGCTACAGGGCCCGCTCGACCGGATGGGCTCCGCCCGCCCGGACGCGGTGCTGTTCGGCGAGGTGCCGCTGGCCGGCCGCTCCCGCAAGCCCGACCGGACGGCCGCCTCGGCCTACTGCGCACGGGAGTCGACCTCATGACCACCGCCTCCACGACCACCGCCACCGCGTCCGCGACGACCACCACCGCCGCCGCCTCCCGGGCCGCCCGCCGCCGCGACCGCCGGGTCTACCTGCGCAGCCACCCCGTCCTGTTCGCGCTGCTCTGCGCCACCCGCCGCCGCCCGGTCGTCCGGCTCGGCCGAACCGTCCTGGTGCACGGCACCGACGCCTACCGGGAGGCACTCACCCGCGTCCCACTCGACCGCACCGCGCCCGGTACCACCGGCGGATCCGCCGCCGAACTCACCGACGGCGGGCTGCTGTTCGACCAAGACGGCGCCGAACACCGCTCCGCCCGCCGCGAGTTGGCCGCCGACCTCGCCGGGGGAGCGCTGGACCGGATCCGCCCGCACTGGCAGGCCGTGCTCGCCGACCGCGTTCCGGAGCTCACCACCGGCCCGCTCGAACTCGTCGACCTCGCGATGGAGTTGGCCGGAGTGACGGCCGCCGCACTGACCGGCTCCGACACCGATCCACGCACCCTCGCCCGGGCCGCCGCCGCAGCCGCCGCGGCCGCCGCCGACGACCACCTGCCCGGCCCGCGCCTCTCCGGCCGCCGGTCCGCCGCCGGCACCGCCGCCGCCGCAGCCGCCGCGGCCGACCTCACCGCCCTCCTCCCCGACCCGCTCCACGCCATGCTCACCGTCGCCGCCGTCAACACCACCGTCGCCGCCCTCCCCCGCGCCGCCGCCTGGTGCGCCGACGCCGGCCTCTGGCCCGCCGTGAACGCCGGGACGGCACCCCGGCTCGCCGCCGAACTCCTCCGGCTGACCGCCCCCTCACCGCTGCTCCCCCGGGTGGCCGCCGCCGACGCCACCGTGGCCGGCTGCCCCGTCCGGGCCGGCGACCGGCTGATCCTGGTCGCCCGGCACGCCGCCCAGGCCCACCGGACCGCCCCCGCCACCACGGCGTCCGCCACCCAGGCCGTCTTCGGTGCCGGCCCGCACGCCTGCCCCGGCGCCGGCCTGGCCCGCGCCCAGCTCGCCGACGTCCTGCTCGCCCTGGCCCCCCACCGCCCGGTGGTCGCCCGCGCCCGCGTCGACCGCCGCTCCGCCCTGCCCGGCTACGCGGAACTCACCGTCCACGCGGGAGCCGGCCGATGCGGATAGCCGTCACCGGCGCCGGCGGCTTCTGCGGCTCGCACGTCGCCCTCGCCGCGGCCGCGCTCGGCCTCGACGTGCACTGCTACGGCCGCTCGCCGGGCCCGGTCGGCCGGCACGTCCGCTGGGACGCCACCGTCGGGGAGCCGGACCTGACCGGCGTCGACCTGGTGGTGCACTGCGCGGCAGCCGTCGCCGACCTGCCCCCGGGCTCCCCCGGCGAGGCCGACCAGTACGCCGTCAACGTCACCGGCACCGAACGCCTGATGCGCGCCGCCGCCGGCCGCCCGGTCGTCTGGGTGAGCAGCGCCAGCGTCTACGACCCCCGGATCGGCCGCGAGTCCGTCATGGAGCACCACCCCACCGACGGCGGCCACCACAACGCGTACGGGCGCACCAAGGCGGCCGGTGAACGGATCGCGCTGGCGGCGGGCGCCGTCGTGCTGCGCCCGCGCGCCGTCTACGGCCCCGGCGACCCGCACCTCGCCCCGCAGCTGCTGGCCCGCGCCCGGCGCGGCCTGCTGCTGCTCCCCGGCGGCGACGTCCGGATCAGCCTCACCGCCGTGCAGAACCTCGCCGACGCCTGCCTGGCCGCGCTGGGCCTGACCGGCCACGCCGCCTGGACTCCGGGCGCGTACAACATCGCCGACGGCCGGCACTACCGGCGCGACGACGCCGTCCGCAGGGTGCTCGCAGCGCACGGCGTCCGGGCGCGGATCGGCCACGTGCCCGCACCGCTGGCCCGGCTGGCCGCCCGCACCGGCCGCCTCCCGGGCCTGACCCCGTACGCGGTCGACCAGCTCGCCCACAGCGTCACCCTCGACCTCTCCCGCGCCCGCACGCAGCGCTGGCAGCCGCTCTGGGACCTCGACACGGTGTTGCAGCTCGACCGGGCCGCCCGCACCGGCGCAGCCGCAGACGACTGACGCCCGCACCCCCGGCGAGGGGGGTACGGGCGTCCGAAGGGCCGGAGGCTAGCTCTTGGCGGCCTTCTTGACCAGGATCACCACGGCGGCGGCGATCCCGACCACCACCAGCAGCTTGAAGGCCAGGCTCAGCAGCGCACCCACCACGCCGAACACGAATCCGATGATGTTCCAGGCCAGGATCAGCACCAGCACCGGAACGACGATGTTGCGCACCCACGAGGGCAGCGACTTCCAGAACTCAGCCATGTCCGTTCCTTCTCTCCCCTCGGGCCGGCTGCCGTCCGGTGCCGCATCCCGCTTGCTTTCGATACTTCGATCGTACGGGGACGCAAGTGCCGGAACGAGAGCCAACGGCCCGGAGAGAACCCGGAGATCGCCCCTGACCCGGCCCCGGGGGAAGACCCTCGGATCTGCTCGGGAACACCCCGGAAAAGATCTTCGAAACCACCTGCAACCTCCCGGCGACCCGCCCGTCTATCAGTACACAGACCTCCGGGGGGAGTTCGGAGGTCGCTGTTCCGAGGGGATTCCCGCTATGCGCGTTCGACCCGCCGTTTCCATGGCCGTGCTCACGGTCCTGAGCCTGACCCTGCCCGTCGCCGCGAGCGCCGTTCCGGCCGCAGCCGCCCCGAACGCCGCCCCGGCCGTCGCGCCGGCGCTGATCCCGCTGGACACCACCCCGGCGGCCTTCGTGCCGACCGGTCTCAAGCGCGTCCTGGACACCCGCGATGCCCAGCGGACCCCGAACCTCCGGCAGCGTCCGCTCGGGCCCGGCGAGAACTACTCGGTGCCGCTCTCCGCCTGGGCCGACGAGGCCCCGCGCGAGCGCCCGGTCGTCCCCACCGACGCGACCGCCGTGATCGTCAACGTGACCGCCACCAACCCCACCGCCGACGGCCACCTCACCGTGCGCCGGGACGCCGCCTCACCGGGCGAGCCGCTGACGTCGACCCTCGACTTCAGGGCCGGCGAGACGGTTTCCAACATGATCAGCGTGGCGGTGGACGAGCGCGCGGTCGGTGCCTCCCCGCAGATCAGCGTGTACAACAGCTCCGGCGACACCGATGTCGTGGTCGACGTGGTGGGCTACTACCGGCCGGGTGCCGTGGACAAGTACGAGCCGGTCAAGCCGACCCGGCTGGCCGACACCCGCACCGCCGGCGGAAAGGTCGGGCAGGGCGGCGTCCTCTCGGTCGACGCCGCCCGGAAGGATCTCGGCGCCAAGGACGCCACGGCGGTGCTGCTGAACGTCACCGCCGTCACGCCCGGTACCAACGGCCACATCACCGCCTACCCGTCCGGCTCTGCCCTCCCGGCCGAGGGCTCCAACCTCAACTACACGGCGGGGCGGACGGTCGCCAACCAGGTGGTGGTCCCGGTCGGCCGCGACGGCAAGGTCGACCTCGCCAACCTGGGTGGCCCCACCGACCTCCTGGTCGACCTGATCGGCTTCTACAGCCCCTCCGGCCACGGCCTGTACAGCGCGCTCCGCGAGCAGGGCCGGCTGTACGACACCCGGGGCCGCGGGGTCGGCCTCCTGCCGTACTCCGCCACGGCGGTGCCGGTGTCCGGCGTCGGCTTCATGCCGCCGACCCCGTGGGTGGTCACCCTCAACGTGACCGCGACCGGGCCGACCGCCGGCGGCCACCTGGAGGCGAACGGGGTCGACTCCACCTCGAACGGCACGTCGAACCTCAACTGGACTCCCGGACGGACGGTCGCCAACGGTGTCACCACCGAGACCACCGTGGTCCAGGGTTCCAACGGCGCCGTGTGGTTCCGCAACAACGCCGGCTTCACCCACCTGCTCGTCGACGCCACCGGCTACTTCACCACCGGCTGACCACTCGCGGCACCGGCCCGGCGGCCCGTTCCCCGCACCAGCGGGCGGGCCGCCGGGTGTGGGGAGACGGGCCGCCGGGCCGCCAAATTTCGGGCAAGCCCCACAACCTTTTCCCCGCCTGTCGGTCTACCGAGGCACAGACCTCCGGGCCGAGGCCGGAGGCTGCTGTCGCAGGGGGAGTCCACATGCGCGCAAGACCCGCCACCACCCTCGCCGTGCTCACCGCACTGGCCCTCACCGGGCCCGCCGTCATCGCGGCCCCGGCCGCCGTCGCCGCCCCGAACGGCGACGTCACCGCTCCGGCCGGCTTCGTCGGGATGAGCCCGACCCGGGTACTGGACACCCGGGACGCCCGGTTCGTCCCGAACGGCCAGCAGCGGCCGCTCAACCCCTACGAGTACTACACGACCCCGCTCGTGGCGTTCAGCTCGCACATGCCGCCGACCACCTACCCGGTCGTGCCCGCCGACACGACGGCGGTGGTGGTCAACGTGACCGCCACCAGCCCGACCGCCGACGGCTACCTCTCGCTCAGCGCGGCCGGCGGCCCGGCGGGCACCACCCCGGCCACCTCCAACCTCAACTTCACGGCCGGCCGGACGGTGTCCAACCTGGTCACCGTCGCGGTCACCCCGGGCACCCGGCCGTCGATCACCGTCTACAACCACGCCGGGTCGACCGATGTCGTCCTCGACGTGGTCGGCTACTACGGCGCCGGCGCGACCGACAAGTACTCCCCCCTCACGCCCTCCCGGCTCGTCGACAGCCGCGTCGACGGCGGCTGGCTCGGCTGGGGCGGCGTCCGTTCGGTCCAGGTCGCCAAGCCGGAGCTCGGCACGGCCGACGCCCGCGCGGTGATCCTCAACGTCACCGCCACCGAGGGGACGGCGGACAGCTACCTGACGGTCTACCCGACCGGCGGGGGGCGGCCCTACGTGGGCTCGAACGTCAACTTCACCTCGGGGCAGACCGTTCCGAACCAGGTCGTGGTCCCGGTCGGCACCGACGGAAAGATCGACATCTACAACCACGTCGGCGCGGTGAACGTCATCGTCGACCTCGTCGGCTCCTACAGTCCGTCCGGCTCCGGGCTGTTCGCCGCGCTCAAGACCCCGGTCCGGGCGTACGACACCCGAAACTCGACGGCCATCGAGCCCGGCGGCACCCGCACCGTCCCCGTGGTCCAGAACCACCTGGTGGGCGCGGCCCTCAACGTGACCGTCACCGAGCCCACCACCGACGGCCACCTCACGGTGTACCCCGCCGCGGGGGCCAGGCCGGACACCTCCAGCCTCAACTTCACCGCCGGCCAGACCGTGGCCAACTCCGTCACCACCCGGAGCGACGGCGGAACCGTCAACGTCTACAACAGCAACGGCTACACCCACGTGATCGCCGACCTCACCGGCTACTTCACCACCGGCTGACGCACCGGCTGCCAACACCGGGCCGCTCTCCCCGCGCCGGGCGTGAGGAGAGCGGCCCCCGGTCAGACCGGCCAGGTCTCACCGCGCCAGGCGGCGTCCCAGAACATCCACTCGTACCGCGAGGTGGTGGTGAAGTGCTCCACCACCCGCCGGCGTTCGGCCGGGGAGATCTCCTCGCCGAGCCGATCGGTGAGCGCGAGCACCCGGCGCACCACGGACTGGAACGCCTCGTCGCCGTAGGTGGCGATCCACTTGGCGTACAGCGGGTCGGGGGAGCCCTTGGCGAGCAGTTCACCGCCGACCCGGGCGTAGATCCAGTAGCAGGGCAGCACCGCGCCGACCGCCTCCGCGAAGGACCCGCCGTAGACGGTGGCCAGCAGGTAGCTGGTGTACGCGCGGGTGGTGGGCAGCACCGGCTCGGCGGCGGCCTCGTCGGCGCTGCCGCCGAAGGCGGTCATGAAGTCGGCGTGCATGCCCTGCTCGGCCGCCAGCGCGCCGACCGCGTCGTCGGCGAAGGCCCGCACCTCCTCCTCGCCGGGCGCCTTGGCGGCGCAGACGGCGAGCGCGCGGGCGTAGTCGCGCAGGTAGTGCGAGTCCTGGACGACAAAGTGGCGGAACGCCTCGCGCGGCAGGGTGCCGTCGGTGAGGCCGCCGATGAAGGGGTGGTCGAGGATCTTGGCGTAGACCGGCTCGATCGCCGCCCAGAGTTCTTCCGTCAGGCTCAGGCTCATACCCCGACCCTAACCGGGCCGCCGCCCCCGGCCACGGGGCTGTTCAGTCCTCGGGCGGGGAGAACACCACCAGTACCCGCAGCTCCTCGGCGATGTGGTGGAACCGGTGCGGCACGCCCGCCGGGACGTAGACCACCGTGCCGCGGGCCACCGTCGTGGTCTCGTCGCCGACGGTCAACTCGGCCCGGCCGCTGATCACCTGGTAGATCTCGTCCTGGGCGTGCGCGGTCTGCGGGTCGGTGTCGCCGGGGGAGAGCGCGTAGAGGCCGGCGGACATCCGCGGCTCGCGCAGGAAGCGCAGATAGGCACCGTCGTTGGCGGCGCGCTCGGCGTCCAGTTCGTCCAGCCGGAACAGCTTCATCGGGGCGCCTTCCTCGTCCTGGTCCGGGTCACGGTCCTGGGGCATTCAACACCAAACATGCCGGTCGAGAGCTTCCCCCGTCCGGATCGGCCTGCGACGCTGGCCCCATGAAGGGTTTCGTCATCAAGACACTTATCAACGCGGCCGCCATCTGGGTGGCCGCCTGGATCGTCACCGGCATCACGCTGACCGGCGGCGACTGGCAGCACAAGACCCTGACGGTGATCGCCGTGGCACTGGTCTTCGGCGTGGTGAACTGGCTGATCAAGCCGCTGGTGAAGCTGCTCTCACTGCCGCTGTTCATCCTCACCCTGGGGCTGATCACCTTCGTCATCAACGCCCTGATGCTCTGGCTGACCTCCTGGGCCTCGGACAAGCTCGACCTGGAGTTCCACGTCGACGGGTTCTGGGCCGCGCTGTTCGGCGCGCTGATCATCAGCCTGGTCTCCTGGGGCCTCAACCTGGCGCTCGGCGACGACGACTGAGCTGCCGCCGATGGCGGCCCGTACGAGCAGCGCCCTGCGTGAAGGGGGCCCGCGCCCGGTTTTCTCACCGGGTACGGGCCCCTTCCGCCGTTCCGGCCGGGCGACCGGTCACCTCCCGCACCCTCCGAGGATGTCCGCGAGCTGGGCGTCGAGTTCGCCGCCGGTGAGCTCCTGCCCCATCGGCACCAGCCGGTCGGTGCGGGCCAGGAAGGCGATCAGCGGGAGCGCGGAGGAGCGCAACAGGGCGTCCCCGTGGGGGGAGTGCAGCACGATGCAGACCTCGGAGAGCTCCCCGCCGACCGGGTGGATGTGCACGTCGCCCTCGCCCGTCGGCCGGCTGATCCCGTCGACCAGCAGCTCGCGGGCGAAGACCCAGGTGACCGGTTCGTCGCCGGGCAGGTGGAAGGTGCACCGGAGCGCGTACGGGTCGACGGGGTCGTAGTCGAGGTCGACCACGATGCGGAAGGAGAGCTCGTCGGAGACCACCAGGTTCATCACCAGGTGGCCCTGGATCGTGTTGTGCTGCATGGCGCCAGTACCTCTCGTTCTGCCCGGCCGTGCGGGCTGTGGGTCCGCGGGTGGCCGGGCATGTGCAGTTCGCTGACATGGGAGGGAGTGCGGCTGTCCGGGCCGTACGCCCGATTCGACGGAGAACTTCCCGTTGGCGCGCCGCAGATGGCCCTCATGGGTGAGGGTGCGCAGCAGGTGGCACGTGGTGCCGAGCGACAGGCCGGCGGCCCGGGCGGGCTGTTCGGCCGTCGCCCCCTGCAGAGATCCGCCGACGGCCTCCAGGAGCCGCAGTCCGCTGGACCGAGGTGATCAGGGTGGGCCGCCGGCCCTTGCGCGACGGTGTCGTGCACTCTGCGATCTGATCCATGGCCACACCCAGCCCCCAGCCCGAGTCACTGCACAGGAGGGCATGCGGAGTTAAGTGCTCCGATTTGCCCGATGGTCGCTCATTGCAGCACAGGGAGTACGCGGCTGCAATCACTCTCGCACCATTCGATCGGAAAATTCCTTTGAATCAAAGGTAAAAGATCACAACTTACCGATAATTGCATGATCGGTTTAATGTTCATCTTCACTATCCAAGATCTATCGCCGCTGCGAGCACTCCCCGAACGGACGCAGCCGGATCGACCGGCGTTTCGGCCCCCGCGGCCTGCGGGAGACTCCCGCACAACGCTCCAGCCCCGGAGGTCGCCATGGGCACCCCACCCCGCCCCGTCGTCAAACGCACCGCGCGGGCGATCCTGCTGGAACTCGACCCGGACGACCCGCACGGCCCGGCCTCCATCGTGCTGATCAAGCGCACCCGACCCGGCTCCCCGCACCCGTACTGGATCACCCCGGGCGGCGGCGTCGAGCGCGGCGACCGCACCGTGGTCGACGCCCTGCACCGCGAGGTGGACGAGGAGCTCGGCGGCAAGGTGGTGGACGCCGTCCCCGCCTTCGTCGACACCGTCAGCCACACTCACCACGACGACGGCACCATGCTCCACCCACACGGGGTCAAGGTGCAGCACTTCTTCGTCTGCCGGCTCGCCTCGATGGACCTCGCCCGGCGGCACGGCCCCGAGGTGGAGGAGCCCAACGGGGAGTACGAGGTGGTCCGGCTGCCCTTCACCCGGGAGGGCGTCACCTCGGTCAACGTCGTCCCGCCCAGCCTGCGCGCCTACCTGGCGGCCAACATCGAGGGCGTCCGCGCGCTGCTCGCCCCCGACCTGGGCTGAGTCCCGGGCCGAGGCGCGGCCGGCGCACCGCCGACTGCCCGGGCCGCTGCCCGGCCGGCTGCCCTGCCCGCCCGCTCAGCCCGCCGCGAGGTCCCCCACCAGGTCGTGCCGGATCCGGTCCGCCGCCACCCCGGCCCGCAGCAGCACGCCGACCCCGCGCCGGACCATCGCGGCCGGACCGCTGAGGTACGCCTCCCGGCCGGTCCACGGTCCGAACCGGCCGACCACCTCGGGCAGTTCACCGGTCAACGCCCCGCCGCCCGAGGCGCGCCCTGCTTGCCCGCCGGCGGGCAGAAGGGGCCCGGGGCCGGACAGCACCGGGCGCACCGAGAGCCACGGGTGGCGCCGGGCCAACTCGCGCAGCGCCTCCAGCTCGTACAGGTCCCCGGCCTGCCGGGCGCCGTAGAAGACCTCGACCGAGCGGCCGGCCGCGCCGTGCCCGGCCACCTCCTCCACCAGCGCCCGGATCGGCGCGATGCCGGTGCCGCCGCCCAGACAGAGCAGGTCGGCGCCGGCCGCGTGGTCGACGGTCATCGCGCCGGCCGCCGGACCCAGCCGCAGAACGTCCCCGGGCGCGGCCCGGTGGACGAGCGCGGTGCTCACCCAGCCCGCCTGGACGGCCTTCACATGGAAGGTCAGCAGGCCGTCCGGCCGCGGCGCGGAGGCGAACGAGAAGTGCCGCCAGACCCGCGGCCACCAGGGCGTCTCCAGGCTGGCGTACTGCCCGGCCCGGTACGGATAGGCCTGGTCGGGGCGGACGGTGAGCACCGCGACGTCCCGGGTGCGGCGCTCGTGCCCGACCACCTCGCCCTGCCACCAGGGCGGCGAGGTGCGGGCGGCGTCCTCGGCGGCGTCGATCATGATCGAGGAGACCAGCCGGTACACCCGGCGCCAGGCCAGCTCGGTCTCGGCGTCCCAACGGCTGCCCGCATACCGGGCCAGCGCCTGCACCAGGCACTCGCCCACCGGGCCGTAGTGGCCGGTCAGCGTGCCGTACCGGCGGTGGCCGCGGCCGAGCGCGCTCAGGTAGGTGCGCAGGCCGTCCGGGTCGCCGGCGCTGCGGGCGGCCATCAGCAGAGCGCGGAAGAGGCGGTCCCGCTGGACGTCCATGGCGGCCGGGAAGAGCGCGCGGATCTCGGGGTGGTGCAGGAAGATCAGTGCGTAGAAGTGGGCGGTGGCCCGGTCGGCGACCGGCTCGACCACCGCCAGGCTGGCCCGGATCAGGTCGATGTCCCGGGCGGTGGGCGGCTGTTCGGCGGCGGTGCGCAGGTCGGGCGCGGGCGCGGCGACCGGCGCCGGGCGGGCGTCACCGAGGGTCTGCAGCGCCCAGGCCCGGCTCCAGTAATCACCCGGACCGGCCCAGTTGAGGCCGGGCGCGTGGGTGAACAGCGGCTCGATCACGGGGGCGGGCGGCCCGGCGGGGGTGGACGGCGCCGGGACGGCGGGCGGCTGGGCCGGCGGGTCGGGGATCCCCAGGACGGCGGCCGCCGGTGCGACGACGGCGAGCGGGGCGGCCGGAGCCGTGACCGGCGGCAGGTCCGGCGGGGCCGGCGGCATCGGCGGGAGCACCACCGTGGCGACCGCCTCGGCGCCGGGAGCGGCCACCGGCGCGACGCCCGGAGCACCGAGCGATGCGAGGTCCGCCGCGGGCTCCCGCACGGTGTCCGGCGCGACGTCGGGCAGGGCGCCCGGCGTGACGTCCGGCGTCGCGTCCGGTGCGCGGCCCGGCATCCCGGGTACGGCCGCGACGCCCGCCGAGCCGTGCCCGCTACGGACCAGAAGTGTTCTGCGGGACTTCACCGCAGCGTTTCGAGTACCCAAGAGAATCGTTTCGCCTCCGGCCGGCCTGCGCCACCACCTGGCTTGTCTCTGCTGACGCCTAGGCAGCGTGGCACGCCCGAAGTACTCATCCGACAAATCGCGCGAAGCCCGGACACCCGCCCTCCGCACGCGCTACTCTCGCTCGATCTGCGGTCGCATTGGGGGGGGGGGGGGGGGCAAAAAGGGGCGAGACCGAAAGGAGAGAAGGGCGGGAAGAGGCACTAGACGGTACGAAACGCGCTCCCACGCGCACGAAGGAAAACACCAAGT
>NZ_JBVJCO010000035.1:0-73284 GCF_055588525.1 Kitasatospora sp. NPDC041988 | reverse complement strand
CCCGGGACAGCGGGCCATCCCAGAGGCCCCCGCCAAAAAAACACCGAACCCCCCGACCACCCCCCCCCCACACTCGCCCCCCCCTTTCTTTCTGCTTTCCCTTCCGGGCCCCCCCCCCCCCCCCAAGGCGATCACCCGCAGGTCACAGCTGTCGCAGCAGCATCCCCGGCTGCTCGACGCAGTCCGCCACGAACCGCAGGAAGCCGCCCGCCGTGCCGCCGTCGCAGACCCTGTGGTCGAAGGTGAACGACAGCTGCGTCACCTCGCGCACCGCCAACTCGCCCTGGTGGACCCAGGGTTTGGCGACGATCCGGCCGACCCCGAGCATCGCCGCCTCGGGGTGGTTGAGGATCGGAGTCGAACCGTCCACGCCGAACACCCCGTAGTTGTTCAACGTGAACGTCCCGCCGGTGAGTTCGGCCGGCGTCAGCGAGCCGACCCGGGCCGCCTCGGTCAACCGGCCCAGCTCGGCGCCGAGTTGCTCGGTGGACAGCCCCTGGGCATCCCGCACCACGGGGACGACCAGGCCTCGCTCGCCCTGCGCGGCGAACCCCAGATGCACCATCGAGTGCCGCAGGATGCCCGAACCATCCTCCGTCACACTGGAGTTGAGCTCGGGGAAGCGCGCCAGCGCGACCGTGCAGATCCGGGCCAGCAGCGCCAGCACGCTCACCTTGGGACCGGCAGTGGCGTTCAACTGCCGCCGCAGCGCCATCAGTTCGGTGGCATCCGCGTCGACCCAGCAGGTGGCCGCAGGGATCTCCCGGTGGCTTCGGGTGAGCTTCTCGGCCACCGCCCGGCGCAGCCCGCGCAGCGGGACGACGCCCTCCGCGGCCGCCGCCGGGGCCGTGGAGCCCGGCGCGGCGACCGAAGCGGGCGGCGACTTCGCAGCGGCCGCCCGTTCGACGTCCGCACGCATGATCAGACCGTCCGGGCCGCTGCCGGTGAGCGCGGCCAGGTCGATCCCGTGCTCCCGGGCCGACCGCCGCACCAGCGGCGAGATCACCGGCACGACCACCGGAACCAGGGGAGCCACCGGAGCCAGGGGAGCCACCGGAGCGGCCACAGCCACGGGCACAGGCGCCGCCGGCACCCCGACCCGCCGCCGGCGGCCGCCCCGGTCCGGCTCGGCGACCCCGTACCCGACCAGCGGCCGCTCCACCTCCGCGGCGAGCGGCCGCCCGGTCTCCCCGGACCCGTCCGCGGGCGCCACCGCGACCGTCACCAGCGGCGCACCGACCGCCACCTCCTCGCCCGGCTCGCCGTACAAGGCGGTGACCACCCCGCCGTACGGGCAGGGCACCTCGACGACGGCCTTGGCGGTCTCCACCTCCACCACCGGCTGGTCGACCGCGATGACGTCGCCGACCTCGACCATCCAGCGGACCACCTCCGCCCCGGTGAGCCCCTCACCGAGGTCGGGCAGAGTGAACTCGCGCACGACGGGCATCATCCTCAGTCCTCCCACTGCAGCCGGGCGACCGCGTCCAGAATCCGGTCCACCCCGGGCAGGTGGTGGTGCTCCAGCATCGGCGGCGGGTACGGGATGTCGAAGCCGGTGACCCGCAGCACCGGTGCGGCCAGGTGGTGGAAGCAGCGCTCGGTGACCCGGGCGGCGATCTCCGCACCGGTGCCGCCGAAGCCGCTCGCCTCGTGCACCACCACAGCCCGGCCGAGCGAGCGGACCACCCGGCAGACCGTCTCGTCGTCGAACGGCACCAGGGTGCGCAGGTCCAGCACCGCGAGGTCCCAGCCCTCGGCCTTCGCCGCCTCGGCCGCCTCCAGGCAGACCGGCAGCGAGGGCCCGTAGGTGATCAGCACCGCGGACGTCCCGGTGCGCCGCAGCACCGCCCGGCCGATCGGCTCGACCGGCACCGACGGGTCGAACCCGTCCTTCCCCCAGTAGAGCCGCTTGGGCTCCAGGAAGACCACCGGGTCGTCGGAGGCGATCGAGGCCCGCAGCAGCCCGTACGCGTCGGCCACCGTGGCCGGGGTGACCACGTGCAGACCGGGGGTGGCGGTGTAGTAGGCCTCGGAGGCGTCGCTGTGGTGCTCGACGCCGCCGATCCCGCCGCCGTACGGGATCCGGACGGTGATCGGCAGCGGGAGCTTGCCGGCCGTACGGTTGCGCATCTTGGCGACGTGCGAGAAGAGCTGCTCCAGCGCCGGGTAGGCGAAGGCGTCGAACTGCATCTCCACCACCGGGCGCAGCCCGTACATCGCCATGCCGATCGCGGTGCCGAGGATGCCCGCCTCGGCCAGCGGGGTGTCCAGGCAGCGGTCCGGGCCGAACTCGGCGGTCAGCCCGTCGGTGATCCGGAAGACGCCGCCGAGCGCGCCGACGTCCTCGCCGAGCACGTGCACGGCCGGGTCCTCGCGCAGGGAGTCGCGCAGCGCCGCGTTGAGCGCCTGCGCCATGGTGACCGTGCGGTTCGAGACATCGGAGGGGCGCCGCGCGGCGGCTCCGCCAAGGGTGGGGGTGGGCGACGGGTGGGACATCAGTGCTGCACCTCGGCCTCGGCGGCCAGCTCTTCGGCCAACTGGGTTGCTTGCTCCCGCAGCTGCGGGGTGGGCTCGGCGTAGACGTGGGCGAACAGGGCCATCGGGTCCAGCTCGGCGTCGGTGTGGAACTCGGCCCGCATCCGGGCCGCCAGCGCCTCCGCCTCGTCGGCCGCCTCCTGCACCAGGGTGTCGTCCAGCACGCCGAGTCCGCGCAGGTGGCGTTCCATCAGCAGGATCGGGTCGTGCTCGCGCCAGGCGGTCACCTCGGCGTCGTCCCGGTAGCGGGTGGCGTCGTCGGCGTTGGTGTGCGCCTCGATCCGGTAGGTGAGCGCCTCGACCAGGGTCGGGCCGCCGCCGGTCCGGGCCCGCTCGACCGCCTCGGCGAGCACGCTGTGCACCGCGGGCGCGTCATTGCCGTCCACCAGCCGGCCCGGCATGCCGTAGCCGACGGCCTTGTGGGCCAGGCTGGGCGCGGCCGACTGCGCGGTGAGCGGGACGGAGATCGCGTACCCGTTGTTCTGCACCAGGAAGACGACGGGCGCCTGGAGCACCGCGGCGAAGTTCAGCGCCTCGTGGAAGTCGCCCTCGCTGGTGCCGCCGTCGCCGAGCAGCGCCAGAGCGACCACCGGCTCGCCGGCGAGCTTCGCGGCGTGCGCCAGCCCGACGGCGTGCGGGGCCTGGGTGGCCAGCGGCGTGCAGAGCGGGGCGGTGCGGGTGGCGCGCGGGTCGTAGCCGGTGTGGGCGTTGCCGCGCAGCAGGGTGAGCGCCTCCAGCGGGTCGACCCCGCGGGAGACCACCGCGAGGGTGTCGCGGTAGCTGGGGAAGAGCCAGTCGCGCTCGCCGAGCGCCAGCGCGGCCGCGACCTGGCAGGCCTCCTGGCCGGTGGAGGCCGGGTAGACGGCGAGGCGGCCCTGCTTGGTGAGGGTGGTGGCCTGCTGGTTGTAGCGGCGGCCGACCACCAGGCGGCGGTAGAGCTCGCGCAGCAGTGCGGGGTCGTACTTCTCCAGCTCGGGAGTGCCGAGCACGCGGACCGGCGAGGCGTCCGGGAGCAGGGGTGCCGGGTCGGTGCGCGGGGCGGTCGCCCCGGGCAGCCAGCCGGGCACCGCCGTGTGGTGTCTGTGGTCGAGAACGGTCATCTCGGGCACCTCCAGGGGTGGCGGGGGCTCCCTACCGATTGTTCGGTCGTCTGTTCATCTTGACCAGAAGCGTGACAAGGTGCTGGACAATCGGCCCGGGCAGCGGTCGACTGGTGGCATTGCGTCCAATCAGCAGGGGTGGGGGGTCATGTCGACTGAACAGACGTCCAGGCTCGACCGTGTCGACCGGGCGATCCTGCGGCTGCTGCAACAGGACGGTCGCGCCTCGATCCGCTCGGTGGCCGAGCGGGTGCACGTGTCCCGGGCGAATGCGTACGCCCGGATATCCAGGATGGTCGAGGACGGCGTCATCCGCGGCTTCACCGCCCGGGTCGACCACGAAAAGGCAGGTCAGGGCGCATCCGCGTACGTCACCCTGAAGATCGTGCAGAACTCCTGGCGGACGGTCCGCGAGCAGCTGCTGGCACTGCCCGGGGTCGCCCACATCGCACTGGTCGGCGGGGACTTCGACGTGCTGCTGCTGGTGCACACCGCCGACAACCACGCCCTGCGGGAGCTGGTGCTGGGCAGCATCCAGTCCATCCCACAGGTGCTCGGCACCCGCACGATGCTGGTCTTCGAGGAAACGGACCAGGTCCCCCCGGACTAGACCAAGGACTGGAACCCGCCCTGACCTGGACGAACGGCTCGGAGGGCGGCCCTGTGGACGGGCCGCTGCATACCGGACCCCGACTGATCGACTCGACAGCGCGCTGATCATAATCACACTGGTCCTCACCCGCCCCAGAGCCAGGCAACCCAGCGCCCGGTCTCCGCGAAGCCGACAGGTGGGGGCCTTCAACCCCTGGTCCTAGCCACAGGAGAACCGCCCCGTGCGTCCACTTCGCACCACAGGGCTGCTGACCGCAGGCCTCGTCACCGTTCTCGGCCTTCCCACCGTCGCGTTCGCCGAAGCCGCCCCCAGCACGCTCCGGGTCGACAACACCGACCCCGCCAGGTGCTCGGACTCCGGTCGGGGCACCACGGCCCTGCCGTTCTGCACCGTCGGCGCCGCCGCGGCGGTCGCCACCCCCGGCCAGACCGTCGAGGTCGCCGGCTCGCGCGGGTACTCCGGGGAGCAGCTGCTGCTCAACCGCTCCGGCGAGCAGGGCCTGCCCATCACCTTCCGCGGGGTCGCCACGGGCTCGGCCACCACGCTCGGGACGCTCAGGCTCTCCGCGGTGCACGACGTCGTGATCGAGTCCTTCCGCACCTCCGGGGTCGAGGTCGCGAACTCCGCGCGGGTCACCGTCCGGAACCTGGTCGACGGCGACCTCAAGGTCACCGGCAGCGGCGAGGGCGTGACGCTCTCCGGCAACAAGGCGCGGACCGTCTCGGTGGAGAACGCCGCCGGCGCCACGCTCGTTCGTAACAGCGTGAACGGGATCCGGGTCATCGACGCCCCGCACACCGTCATCACCAACAACACCGTCGTGGACGGCTGCACCGCCGGTATCGAACTCGCCGGCGACTCCTCGCAGTCCGGCCTCTACAACAACCTGGTGCGCAACCACTTCACCCCCGCCGCGCCGTACCAGTGCGCCAACCCCGACGGCGCCGAGATCGTGGTCTCGACCGCCTCGGCCGAGGGCACCCGCGCCGCGTACAACACCGTCGCCCCGTACTGGACCAACTCCTCCGCCGGCACCGCGTACTCCTGGGCCGGCACCCGCCACCAGAGCCCCGAGGCGCTCGCCGCCGCGACCGGCGGCCAGGCCGGCGGCCACGACGCCGTGGTCGCGAAGTGGCTCGACGGCAACGCCCTCAACAGCGAGGTGACCGACTCCGCCGACGCCACCGCGCCGGGCTTCCTCCCGGCCGCCTTCCCGGCCGACGACCCGAACGTGCCGAACACCGGCACCGGCGCCGGCTACCACGACCGCGGCGCGAGCGAGCGCCAGGAGGAGATCACCTCCGCGTCGCTGGCGGCCGACCTCCAGCGCGCCCCGTACGGCACCGAGATCACACTGACGGCGACCACCAACCGCACCACCCACTGGCCGACCTCGGCGATGAGCTACCGCTACGACTTCGGCGACGGCAGCGCCGTGGTCACCTCGTCCGAGCCCAGCGTGAAGCACACCTACACCCGCGCCGGCGACTTCGCGGCGACCATCGCCGTCGGCACCGGTGACGGGCGCATGTTCACCGGCTACGGCACGCAGGTCAAGGCCACCACCCCCGGCCCGCTGAAGGCGTACGCCACCGTCAGGGCGAACATCCCGGATCAGTTCGACACCTCCGACACCCCGCCGCTGGGCGTGAAGGTCGACCCGTCCGGCACCACCTCGCCCTGGGCCGTCACCAAGGTCGTGGTGGACTACGGCGACGGCACTGTCGAGTCCAAGAACAGCCTGGACGTCTTCCTGCACGGCTACGCCTCCCCCGGCGACTACACGGTGCAGGTGACGGTCACCGACAGCACCGGGCAGAGCAACACCGCCGCGTACCCCTTCAAGGCCGCCTACGCCCCGTCGAGCTTCCTGCGCACCGACCCGTATCGGCTGTTGGACACCCGCCAGGGCGTGAATCAGACCGTCGAGGGCGGCCAGGAGAACGGCCTCACCATCCCGACCGGCACTGCGCCCGGTGCGAACGGCGCTCCCGGCACCATCTCCTCCGTCGTCCTCAACGTCACCGTCACCGAGGCCACCGAGGACACCCACCTGATCGTCTGGCCCACCGGGCAACCCCGCCCGAAGACCTCGAACGTCAACGTGGCGGCCGGGCGGACCTCCTCCAACCTGGTGACCGTGCCGGTCGGCGAGGCCCACCGGATCAGCACCTACCTCAACGCCGGCCGGGCCCACCTGATCGTCGACGTGGTCGGCTTCTACCGCCCGGGCGGTGGCCTGCTGTTCACCCAGCTCACGCCCGCCCGCCTCGCCGACACCCGGGCGACCAGCAAGCTCGGCGCCGGCGAGATCCGCCCGGTGAAGGTCGCCGGCGCCGGTGGCATCCCCGCCAACGCCACCTCCGTCGTGCTCAACCTGACCAGCACCGACACCAGCGCGGACACCCACCTGTCGGTCTACGCCACCGACCGCAGCCGCCCGGTCAGCTCGAACCTCAACCCCGAGCCCGGCAAGGACAAGTCCAACCAGGTCATCGTCCCGGTCGGCGCCGACGGCAGCATCAACGTCTACAACCACACCGGGTCCACCCACGTGATCCTGGACGTCTTCGGCTACTACGCCGCAGACGGCAGGAGCAAGTTCACCCCGACCGTCCCGATCCGGCTGACCGACACCCGGTCGAACCCGCTCGCCAAGCCCGGGCCGGACAGCACCACCGTCGTCCCCGGCATCCCGGCCGGGGCCACCGCCGCCGTCCTCAACGTCACGGCCACCAACACGACCGAGGACAGCTACCTGACCGTCCACGCCGACGGCAGCCCGCGGCCGGGCACCAGCAACCTCAACCTGCTGCGCGGCGCCACCGTGCCCAACCACGTCACCACGCCGGTCAGTGCCGACGGCAAGGTCGCCATCTACAACCACGTCGGCAGCACCGACCTGATCGCCGACCTCTTCGGCTACTTCACCCCCGCCTGGCCCGCCTCCTGACGCGCCCCGCGAATCCTGCCGGGCGCCCACCGTGGCGCCCGGCAGGACCGCCCGGCACGCCTACCGCGCCCGCAGCCCGTCGAAGGCCAGGTGGACCACCGCGTCCGCGACGCCGTCGGCCGCCCTGAAGCCCGGCCGGTACCACTCCACGATCGAGTTGATCATGCCGAAGAGCAGCCGGGTGGCCAGCCGGGGCTCGACGTCCCCCCGCAGCGCACCGTCCGCGACGGCCGCCCGCAGCAGCTCGGCGACCTGGTGGTCGAACTCCCGGCGCCGCTCCAGCGCCCACTGCTCGGTCGCCGTGTTGCCGCGCACCCGCAGCAGCAGGGTGACGTACGGCAGCTCGGCCAGCAGCACCTCCGCGGTCCGCCGCACCACGTGCTCCAGCCGCTCCACCGCCGGGCCCCCGACCGCACCCGGCTCGGCGAGGATGCCGAACAGCCCGTCCAGCGCCCGCCCGACGGCGAGCCGGAGCAGCTCCTCCTTGCCGCGCACGTGGTGGTAGATCGAGGACTTGGAGATGCCCGCCGCCCGGGACAGGTCCTCCATCGAGGTGCCGTCGTATCCACGCTCGTTGAAGACGTCGACGGTCACCGCGAGCAGCGACTCCACGGTGTAGGCGGTGCGCGTGGTGTGATCGGCCATCCTCCGAGTATCCCCGCCCCCGCTGCGCCGGACGCGATCGGGTCCGCTGGTCCGCACCGGCTCCGGGTTGGTCCGCACCAGCACCACAGCCGCACGCTCTAGACTCGGCGGACGATCGTCCAAGGCCAGCAGGGTGGGGTCCAGTCTGATGAGCGAGCGCAGCGAGCGAACCATCGAGAGGCGCGCATTTCGCGAAGCGACCGCCGAGCGCAGCGCGCGAACCATCGAGAGGCGCGCATTTCGCGAAGCGACCGCCGAGCGCAGCGAGCGAACCATCGAGAGGCGCGCATTTCGCGAAGCGACCGCCGAGCGCAGCGCGCGCAGCGAGGTAGGGGCATGAGCGCAATACCGGCAGTCGCCTCCGACGCCCCCGAGCAGCGCAGCGACGAACCGGGAGCCGCACCGGAGACCGGCCTGCGCGAGCGCGCCCGTGCCCTGGTCCTCCGGTTCGGGCCGGCCGTCTGGTGCTACGCCGTGCTCAAGCTGCTCGGCTTCACCGTGTTCATGAAGCTGCTCTCGTTCTCCGGCGACTACCTCAAGAAGCACCCCCGGTTCGGCGGGGGCGCCAACCCCTGGGACGTCCTGGCCAGCTGGGACGGCTGGTGGTACCAGCAGATCGCCCAGTTCGGCTATCACCCGGCCCTGGTCCCGATCCCCGGCGGCGTCCCGGGCTTCACCATCGAGCAGAACTCGGCCGCCTTCTTCCCGCTCTACCCGGGCCTGATGCGGCTCGTCTCGGACGGCACCGGGCTGGGCCTGTACGGCGCCGGGATGCTGGTCTCGGTGGTGGCCTCGCTGTTCGCCGCCGCCGGCATCTACGCGGTGGTGGACAAGCTGGCCGGTCCGCGGGCCGGCGTGATCGCGGCCGGGCTCTGGGCGATCGCCCCGGGCTCCGGCGCCGAGTGGGCGCTCTACTCGGACTCTCTGTTCGTCGCGCTCGCCGCCTGGGCCTGCTACTGCGTGATGACCAGGCAGTGGATCGCCGCCGGCGTGATCACCCTGGTCGCCGGCCTCAACCGGCCGACCTCGGCGGCGCTGATCGGCGCCGTCGGCCTGGCCGCGCTGGTCGAGCTGTACCGGCGGGAGAGCGGCATCGTCCGCCCGCTGGCCGCGATGCTGCTGGCCCCGCTCGGCCTGCTCGGCTACGTCGGCTGGGTGGGCTGGCGGACGGACGACTGGGGCGGCTACTTCAAGATCCAGCACGACGCCTGGCTGCACTACTTCGACTTCGGCCACGGCACGTTCGAGGCGATCCGCGGCGTGCTGCTGGGCCGGTCGGACTATCCGTTCGCCTGGCCGGTGACCGACCTGCTGGCCACCCTGATCGTGCTGACGCTGCCGGTGCTGATCGTGCTGCTGGTCCGGCTCCGCCCGCCGCTGGTGCTGACCGCGTACACCCTGGCCACCATCGTCTCGGTGCTCGGCAGCCTGGGCATCTTCGGCAACACCTCGCGCTACCTGCTGCCGGCGTTCCCGCTGCTCATCGCGTTGGCGGTGGCGATGCGCAAGCTCAGCTGGCCGGTGCTGGCCGCGGTGCTCGGCACCGGCGCGCTCGCCTCCGGCTGGTACGGCGGGTACGTGATCTTCGAGCTGGGCATTCCGTAGGCCGCGAGCCGAAGACTCCTGCGGGGGCGCGTCCACTCCGGACGCGCCCCCGTCTGCTTCCACGGACCCGGCCGCGCCCGGAGGCGGCCGCGGGTCCGGAAGTCCGGCCGGGCTTCCGGAACTCCGGTCGGACAGACCCTCTTGAGCCGACCGATCGTTCGGTTACTCTGTGACGTGTCCCGTCCTCCCCTCTGAGGAGCGCACACCATGTCCGCAGCGGTCACCCACCCCCTCGTCGCCGAGCTGGCCGAACGCCACCAGGCCACCCTGGACGCCGCGCTCGCCGCCGCCACGAAGCGCGACTACTGGTCGCCCTACCCCGAGTTCCCGAAGGCCTACGGCGAGAACGGGGCCGCGGACGGCAAGGCCGCCTTCGAGGCCCTGCTGAACAAGCCGTTCACCCTCGACCGGCACCCCGCCGACGGCGACCTGGTCGGCGGCGAGGCCTCCCCGTACGGCGTCGAGCTGGGCATCGGCTACCCGCACGCCGAGCCGGACGCGCTGATCGCCGCGCTGACCGCCGCCCGGCCCGGCTGGGCCGCCGCCACCCCGCTCGACCGCGCCGCCGTCTGCCTGGAGATCCTGGCCCGGATCAACGCCCGCTCGCACGAGTTCGCGCAGGCGGTGATGCACACCACCGGCCAGGCGTACGGCATGGCCTTCCAGGCCGGCGGCCCGCACGCCCAGGACCGCGGCCTGGAGGCGGTCGCCTACGCGTACGCCGAGCAGACCCGGCTGCCCCGGCAGGCCGGCTGGTCCAAGCCGCAGGGCAAGCGCGACCCGCTGGTGATGACCAAGGAGTTCACCGTCGTCCCGCGCGGTCTCGCGCTGCTGATCGGCTGCAACACCTTCCCGACCTGGAACGGTTTCCCCGGCCTGTTCGCCTCGCTGGCCACCGGAAACCCGGTGCTGGTCAAGCCGCACCCGCGCGCCATGCTGCCGCTCGCCCTGACCGTGAAGATCGCCCGCGAGGTGCTCGCCGAGGCCGGGTTCGACCCTAACCTGGTCTGCCTGGCCGCCGAGCACGAGGGCGGCACCGTCGCCCAGACGCTCGCCGTCCGCCCCGAGATCAAGCTGATCGACTACACCGGCTCCACCGCCTTCGGCGACTGGCTGGAGGAGAACGCCCGGCAGGCCGAGGTCTACACGGAGAAGGCCGGCGTCAACACCGTCGTCGTCGACTCCACCGACGACTACCGGGGCATGCTGAACAACCTGGCCTTCTCGCTCTCGCTCTACAGCGGCCAGATGTGCACCACCCCGCAGAACCTGCTGATCCCGCGCACCGGCATCGACACCGACCAGGGCGCCAAGTCCTACGACGAGGTGGTGAGCGACCTCGCCGCCGCCATCGAGGGCCTGCTCTCCGACGACGCCCGCGCCGCCGCCCTCCTCGGTGCCGTGGTCAACCCCGGCGTGCTCCAGCGCACGGTCGCCGCGGCCGGCGGCGAGTACGGCGAACTCGCCCTCGCCCCGCGGGTGGTGACCTCGCCCGAGTTCCCGGCCGCGACCGTCCGCACCCCGGCGCTGATCAAGCTGGACGCCGACAAGCCGGACGACCGGGCGGTCTTCCGGAGCGAGTGCTTCGGCCCGGTCTCCTTCGCCGTCGCGGTCGAATCCACCGCCGCCGCGGTGGAGTTGATGCGCGACACGGTCCGCACCCAGGGCGCGATGACCGCCTCCGGCTACACCACCTCGCCCGAGGTCGAGGCCGCCATGGTCAAGGCCGCGCTCGACTCCGGCGTCTCGCTCTCGCTCAACCTCACCGGCGGCGTCTACGCCAACCAGACCGCGGCCTTCTCCGACCTGCACGGCACCGGCGCCAACCCGGCCGCCAACTCCGCCTACTGCGACGGCGCGTTCGTCGCCAACCGGTTCCGCACCGTGGAGGTCCGCCGCCACAGCTGAGGCACCCCTCCGGGCCCCGGCGGCGCGACGCCGGGGCCCGGAGATTCACAGCCCCTCCCCGGGCGGCGATGATGGAGCCGGGAGAACGCCGCCAACCGCGGCCAACCATCGTCCGATCACGGGGAGCTGACACATGACAGCCAAGCAGACCGTCACCGACGTCCTGATCGTCGGCGCCGGACCGACCGGGCTGCTGCTGGCCGGAGACCTGGCCACCGCCGGCGTCCGGGTCACCGTCCTGGAGAAGCGCGGCACCGAGTCCAACCTCACCCGGGCCTTCGCCGTGCACGCCCGCACCCTCGAAATGCTTGACGCCCGCGGCCTGGCCGACGAGCTCATCGCCACCGGCGTCCCGCTCGGCTCACTGCGGCTCTTCAACAGGCTCCGGGTCGACCTCGGCAACCTGCCGACCCGGTTCCCGTTCGTCCTGATCACCCCGCAGTCGAACACCGAACGCCTGCTCCAGGAGCGCGCGCTGAAGGCCGGCGCGACCATCCTGCGCGGCGCCGAGGTCACCGGGCTGCGCCAGGACGCCGAGGGCGTCACGATCGAAACGCTCCCCCACCCTCCGGGCGGGGGGACCCCCATGGACGGCGCCACCGCCACCCACCGGGCGCGCTACGCGGTCGGCACCGACGGCGTCCACTCCACCGTCCGCGACCTGCTCGGCATCCCCTTCCCCGGCGAGTCCGTGGTCAACTCCGTGGTGCTGGCCGACGTCCGGCTGGAACGCGCCCCCGACGAGGTGATCACCGTCGGCGCCACCGAGGACGGCTTCGCCTTCCTCGCCCCGTTCGGCGACGGCTGGTACCGGGTGATCGCCTGGGACCGGCACGACCGCCACCCCGACGCCACCCCGCCCTCGCTCGACCGGATCGCCGAG
This sequence comes from Kitasatospora sp. NPDC041988, assembly GCF_055588525.1. Classification (NCBI taxonomy): domain Bacteria; kingdom Bacillati; phylum Actinomycetota; class Actinomycetes; order Kitasatosporales; family Streptomycetaceae; genus Kitasatospora; species Kitasatospora sp. NPDC041988. The sequence goes on along the minus strand of NZ_JBVJCO010000035.1, from coordinate 61,039 downwards.
ATCACCCGCGACACCCTCGGCGAGGACTACGGCCTGCACGACGCCCGGTGGTCCTCCACCTTCCACAGCGACGAACGGCAGGCCCCCAACTACCGCTCCGGCCGGGTCTTCCTGGCCGGCGACGCCGCCCACTGCCACTCCCCGGCCGGCGGCCAGGGCATGAACACCGGTCTCCAGGACGCCGCCAACCTCTCCTGGAAGCTCGCCGCCGCCGTCCAGGGCCGGGCCACCGACGCCCTGCTCGACACCTACCAGACCGAGCGGCACCCGGTCGGCAGGATGGTGCTGCGAACCTCCGGCGCACTGGTCCGGCTCGCCCTCGCGCACTCCGCGCCCACCCGGGCCCTGCGCGGCGCCCTCACCACCGTCGCCGAGCACCTCGACGTGGTCGCCGAGCGCGGCGCCAAGGTGGTCTCCGGCATCGGCATCAAGTACGCCGCGCCCAAGGACGCCCACCCGCTGGTCGGCCGGCGCGTTCCGGACCTACGGCTCACCGGCCTGGAGGAGCCCCTCGAAGGCGGGCCGGCCGCCCCCGATCGGCTCTACGAGGCGCTGCGCGCGGGGAAGTTCGTGCTGGTCAGCAATGACGAACTGTCCGCCGCCGCGCCGTGGGCGGACCGCGTGGTCACCGCCGCACCGGCCGACCCGCACGGCAAGCTGCGGGACACCGTCCTGCTGATCCGTCCCGACGGCTACGCCGCCTGGGCGGCCGTGGACCCGGGCCGCGGCGAACTCCGCGCCGCCCTCGCCCAGTGGCTCGGCGCCCCCACCGACGCCTGACCCCCGCCCCGCGGGCGTAGGGCACCCGCCCCTACGCCCGCCCTCGGGCCACGCGCCCTTCCAGCCGGCTCAGGCCTTCGCCTTCTCGTAGTGCCGCGCCGCCTTCGCCCGGTTCCCGCACACCGCCGTCGAGCACCACCGCCGCCGACCCCGACACCCCACCTCACCCCGCACCACGCCCCGCGCAGCGGCCCCCTACCGCCGCACGCCCCTCAGGCCTTCGCCTTCTCGTAGTGCCGCGCCGCCTTCGCCCGGTTCCCGCACACCGCCATCGAGCACCACCGCCGCCGCCCGTTCTGCGACGTGTCGAAGAAGTGCAGGATGCAGGCCTCGTGCGCGCACTTCTTGATCCGGTGCGCCCCCTGGCCGAGCAGGCCGAGCAGGTCGTCCGCCGCCAGCCAGGCCGCCAGCCACTCCGGCCGGTCCACCTCGACGTGCTCGGCCGGCCCCTGCGGCCCGAGCTCCCGCCGCAGCCGCCCGTGCCGCAGCACCTCGTTCAGCCCGGCCACCGCCTCCGTCCCCGGCGCACCGTGTTCGTCGAGGTCGCGGACGACCGCCGCCAGCGCCTCCCGCGCCGTCCGCAGGGCGGCGAGCCCGGCGTCGTCGGCCCGGCAGCGCGCGGCGAGTCCGGCGGAGGAGAGCCAGATCCCGTGGCCGTCGGGTCCGGCCAGCAGGTCGTTGACCGGTGTGCCCGCCCAGCGGGTGTTCAGCAGCTCCAGTGAGAGCGGCTCGCCGATCAGCGGGCGCGGGTCCCGCGGGTCTGCCGTCCGGTCCGTCATCGGTTCTCCCTCGGTCGCGCCCGATACCCGATTCTACGTCCGGCCCGCTCTGTCCCGAATTCGTCCGGCCGGAAATCGGCCCGGCCCGATCCCGGGATCCGGTCGGGGGTCGAACCGGAATTCCAGCCATTAACTGTATGGAGCAGTCTCCATTCGGTTCTCCACAGTTGACTGTTTTTTAGCAACGGATTGCTTGACCATAAGCCAATTACCGGACCCCCTCTGACATGTTCGAGCCAGCGTCTCACCCCAGCGACGCCCTGGCCCCTGCCGGCCCCCACATGCCGGCCAGAGGAGGATTCCGTGCGCCCCCGCTCCCTTGCCCTTGCCGCGGCCCTTGCCGTTCTGCCGCTGACCGCCGTCTCGCTCGGTGTCACCGCCGCGCAGGCGGCCCCGAACCCCAACGCCTCCGCGCCCCGCGTCTCGCTGCCGAACACCGTGACCCCCGCGGTGGCCCGCTCGGAGAAGAAGGGCGACGTCCCCGCCGAGCAGCAGCTCTCCGTCGCGATCAGCCTCAAGCTGCGCAACACCGCCGAGCTGGACCGCTTCCTCACCGCGGTGGCCACCCCGGGCACCCCGGAGTACGGCCGGTTCCTGACGCCGCAGCAGTTCACCGAGCGCTTCGGCCCGACCCAGGCCGGCGTCGAGCAGGTCAAGTCCTACCTGACCACCCAGGGCCTGACCGTCTCGGGTGTCAGCGACAACCGCCAGGTGGTCAACGCGCACGGCACCGCCGAGCAGATCGCCAAGGCGTTCGGCACGCACGAGAGCGCCTACCTGGACCCGCAGCAGCAGCGCACCTTCTTCGCCAACGACGCGGCGGCGTCCGTCCCGGCGGACCTGGCCGACGTGGTGCAGGGCATATCCGGCCTGAACAACCACACCGTCCGGACCACCCGCAACGTCAAGCCCTCCAGCACCCCGGCCGCCCCCAACGCGACCACCGCCGCCCCGAGCGGCTTCGGCCCGGGCCAGTACGACGGCGCCTACAACCTCGACAAGACCGGCGCCGACGGCACCGGAGTGACCGTCGCCCTCTGGGAGTTCGACGGCTACAGCGCCAACAACCTGAAGACGTACGACTCCCAGTACGGTCTGACCGGCCCGGCCGTCTCCACCGTCTCGGTGGACGGCGCCAACTACGACAGCAAGCCCGGCGAGGGCCAGGGCGAGGTCGAGCTGGACAGCGAGATCGTCCGCGGTGTCGCCCCCAAGGCGACCCAGCTGGTCTACGAGGCGCCCAACAGCGACCAGGGCGAGATCGACATGGCCGCCAAGATCGTCGCGGACAACCGGGTCTCGGTCATCTCCATCTCGTGGGGCTCCTGCGAGCCGGACACCACCGCCTCCTCGATGACGGCGGTCGACAACTCGTTCAAGCAGGCCGCCGCCCAGGGCATCTCGATCTTCTCGGCCTCCGGCGACGACGGCTCCCGCGACTGCACCCGCTCCACCAGCGGCTCCTCCGTCAAGGCCGTCGACTTCCCGGCGTCCAGCCCGCACCAGACCGGCGTCGGCGGCACCAACCTCAAGGTCTCGGGCAACGCCTACTCCTCGGAGAGCGCCTGGAGCACGGCCGGCGGCGGCGTCTCCACCGTCTTCCCCAAGCCGAGCTGGCAGACCGGCACCGGTGTGACCGGCACCATGCGCACCGTCCCGGACGTCTCCTCCAACGCCGACCCGGCGAGCGGTTTCGCGATCTACACCGCCGGCGGCTGGCAGGTGTACGGCGGCACCAGCGCGGCCGCGCCGCTCTGGTCGGGTTACGCCGCCCAGTTCAACCAGAAGGCCAAGGCCGCCGGGCAGCCGGTCCTCGGCGAGGCGAGCCCGAAGCTGTACGCGGTCGCCAACAGCAGCAGCTACGGCACGACGTTCCACGACGTGACCACCGGCAAGAACCAGGACTTCTCCACCAAGGCCGGGTACGACCAGGTCACCGGCTGGGGCAGCCCGATCGCGGACGCCCTGAACACCGCGCTGCTCGGCACCACCCCGCCGCCGTCCGGCGGCTGCACCGCGACCCAGCTGATCGGCAACGGCGGCTTCGAGACCGGCTCCGCCGCACCGTGGACGGCGTCCAGCGGCGTGGTCGACAACAGCACCGGTGAGGCCGCGCACGCCGGCTCCTGGAAGGCCTGGCTGGACGGCTACGGCAGCGCCCACACGGACACTCTGTCGCAGACCGTCTCGATCCCGGCCGGCTGCAAGGCCACCCTCTCGTTCTGGGTGCACATCGACACCGCCGAGACCGGCACCACCGCGTACGACAAGCTGACCGTCCAGGCCGGCTCGACCACGCTGACCACCCTGTCGAACGCCAACGCGGCCGCGGGCTTCGTCCAGAAGTCCTTCGACCTCTCGGCCTTCGCCGGCCAGACGGTGACGGTCAAGTTCACCGGCACCGAGGACGCCTCGCTGAAGACCAGCTTCGTGCTCGACGACGCCGCGCTCAGCGTCTCCTGATCACTCCCGTCCCCACCCCGTCGGGGCGGTCCGCACAAGGGCCGCCCCGACCGTGTGTTTCCGCACTGTTTCGAGATCGCTAACCTTGCGGTCGAACACCCGTGAGTACTGTCATACGCACGACTGATGACGTAGCCTCTCGACCGTGCATAGGGTTCCCCACAGCTCGGTGAAGCCGCTGACGGCGCGCCTAGGCGCCGGACCGGCCGCGCCGAACCCGCCTGCTGGGGAAGGTAACCGTATGGGCTCACAACACCCCCAGGACGCCCGGCTCAGGCTGGTCGGCCCGCGCCCCGGCGCGCCCGCACCCGCCGCCACGCCGATCCCGCCCGCCGCCGCAGTACCCACGACCGCAGTACCTCCGGCCCCGGCGCCCGCAACCGCAGCGCCCGGCGCCGGCCGACCCGCGCCCGCCGGTGGCTTCGCCGACGCCCTGAACCTGGCGATCGAGGCCAGCGGCCTCAGCCTGGACCGGATCCGCGCCGCACTCGCCCAACGCGGTGTCAGGGTCAGCGTCACCACCCTGAGTTACTGGCGGCGTGGCCGCAGCCAGCCCGAGCGGGCCAGCTCGCTGCGCGCCGTCCACCTGCTGGAAGAGCTGCTCGGCCTGCCGCACTCCACCCTCTCCGCGCTGCTCGGCCCGCCCCGCCCGCGCGGGCGCTGGGCCGCCGCCGCGAACACGGCACACCTGCGGCTGGAGGACGTCTGGCCGGGCGAGCAGGAGATCGCCGACGTCTTCGCCGAGCTGAACGCCCCGCCGGTCGGCGAGCTGGAGCGGCTCTCCATCCACGACTCGTACTACGTCGACGCCGAGCGCCGCGGCAACCTGCTGCGGATGCGCCAGGTCGTCCGCGCCACCGTCGGCGGGGTGGCCCGCTGCCTGGTCGTGCACAAGGCCGACGAGGAGGCCACCGGCTGCCCCGAGATCACCTCGGTACGGCACGGCCGGCTGGGCAGGGTCCGGCGCCGCCCGCAGGTCGGCCTGGTGGTCGGCGAGCTGATGCTGGACCGGCCGCTCGCGCTGGGCGACAGCACGGTCTTCGAGTACGAGGTGGAGATCCCGCCCGGCGGCCCGACGATGGAGTACAGCCGCCGTTTCGCCATCCCGGTCCGCGAGTACGTGCTCCAGGTGCACTTCGATCCCGCTGCCGTCCCGGTCCACTGCGAGCGCTACGACCGCGCCCCGGGCGAGGACGTCGACCGCCGCCGCGAGCAGCTCTGGATCGGCGCCTCCGCCAGCGCCCACGTGCTCGCCCCCGACCAGCAGCCGGGCCACGTCGGCATCCGCTGGGAGTGGGAGTAGTCCCACCGCGCACCGCGCGACCGGCCTCCGTTCCGCCACCCATTCTCTTGTCATGGCACCGACATCCCCTCGGAGCCTAACCCCTTCGATCGCGAGTACTGGTTGACGCCCTGTCATCTAACCATTAACGTCTATAACAACGGTTAGATGTCGGCGTCCCCGGACGTCCCAGCCACGGGAGTGATCAGCCATGTCCAGCACCACCCTCAGCAGCACCCTGCAGACCGGTCACGTGGGCCTGAACGTCACCGACCTGGACCGCTCGACCGCCTTCTACCGGCGCGCCCTCGGCCTGGAGCTGATCAACGAGGGCACCGACCCGGACCGCCGCTTCGCCTTCCTGGGCCGCGACGGCCGGCTGCTGATCACCCTCTGGCAGCAGAGCGCCGGCACCTTCGCCATCGCCGCGCCCGGCCTGCACCACCTCTCCTTCCAGGTCGACTCGCTGGACGAGGTCCGCGCCGCCGAGCAGGTGCTGCGCGAGCTGGGCGCCGAGTTCGCGTACGAGGGCGTCGTCCCGCACGGCGAGGGCGCGGCCTCCGGCGGGATCTTCTTCACCGACCCGGACGGCATCCGGCTGGAGATCTACACCCCGAAGGGCGTGGACGAGACCGAGGCGGCCGCCCCCACCGCGTCCGCCCCGACCTGCGGATTCTTCTAACCCGGACCGACCGGACCGACCACCCCGCCAGGATCAGGAGGCACGCCATGACCGGCAGTACGCCCTACCACCCGGGCGAGCGCGCGGTGCAGGCCCGGGCGGGCCGCAGCGACCGGGCCGACCACTCGGGCCGTTCGATCGGCAGCACCATCCCGGCCGTGGCCGCCCGCTTCCTGGCCGAGCGGCGGCTCCTGGTGATCGGCGCCGCCGACGCCGACGGCCGGCTCTGGGCCACCCAGCTCACCGGCGGGCCCGGCTTCCTCCGGGCCTCCGACGAGCGGACCCTCACGGTGGCCGCCCGCCCCGCCGACGACGACCCGCTGGCCGCCGCACTGGCCGGGCCGGCCGAGGTCGGCACCATCGCGCTGGACCCGGCCGGCCGGCGCCGGATGCGGCTCAACGGCCGCTCCGTGCCGGACGGCCGGGGCGGCCTGGTCGTCACCGCCGACCAGGTCTACGCCAACTGCCCGAAGTACATCCAGCGCCGCAGCCCGCTGACGCAGCCGGCCGCCGGGACCCCGCACGCGGTGGCCGCCGGGCCGGTCCTCTCCACCGTCCAGCAGCTGGCCGTTGCGACCACCGACACCTTCTTCGTCGCCACGGCCGGCCCGGACGGCCGGGTGGACGCCTCGCACCGGGGCGGCAACCCCGGCTTCCTCCGGGTGCTCGGACCGGACCGGCTGCGCTGGCCCGAGTACGCCGGCAACAGCATGTTCATGACCCTCGGCAACCTGGAGCTCGACCCGCGCGCCGGGCTGCTGCTGCCGGACTTCGAGACCGGCGGGGCGCTGCTGATCACCGGCGAGGCCCGGACCGACTGGTCCGAACAGGCCGCGGCCGGCCTGCCGGGCGCCGAGCGGGTGGTCGACCTCACCGTCACCGGCGTCCTCGAACTGGCCGACGCCACCCCGCTGACCTGGACCGATCCCGAGTACTCGCCCGCCAACCCGCCCGCCGCCGCCTGACCGGGCGTCGCACACCCGGTCTGACCGCCCGCCAGGTTCGTGTCGGCACTACCGTCTCCCCTCCGCCCGCGCCACGCCCGGGCCGCCGAACGGCCGTCACCCGCCCAGACCAACCCGCCGCGCCGCACACCCGTCCGGTTTGGGAGTTTGGTCCCGATGACACGCGCTATCGGCCTGGGAAGGTCAGTCCTGTCGAGCCGTCAGGGCCTGACCAGGAAAGAGGCGGAGAATGACCCCCACCGACCAGCTGACCCCGTTGCTCCGGTTCGACGAGGTCGAACCGGACGACGACTGCATATGCGGGGGCTGCGGCGCCCGCCGCCGGGCCCGGCTGCACGCCGCCGCGGTGCACGAGGGCGGCCACGCCGCGTCCCGCAGCGTCCGCCGCCGCGCCGCCGTGCTGATGGCCGCCGTCGGCACCGCGCTCGGCGGCGGCGCGGCCGGAGCCGCCGGTGCCGTCGCCGCCCCCGCCCCGACCCCGGGCGGCAACAGCGCCACCCAGCCGCCCACCACCCCGCAGGGCGGGGTCAGCGGCCTCCACGGCGACGAGGGCGGCGGCTTCGCCGCCCCGCACGCCACCGCCGTTCCGGTCACCCGGGCGCAGATCATCCAGCGGGCGCAGAGCTGGGTCGACCAGAAGGTCCCGTACGGCATGAGCCGCTACTGGTCGGACGGCTACCGCCAGGACTGCTCCGGCTTCGTCTCGATGGCCTGGGGCCTGGGCAGCAGCCAGACCACCTGGACACTGCCCGACTTCGCCGACCGGATCACCAAGGCCGACCTCCAGCCCGGCGACATCCTGGTCTACAACAACCCGGCCGACCCGCAGGCCGGCTCGCACGTCACCGTCTTCGGCGGGTGGACGGACTCCGCCCGCACCCGCTACCTGGTCTACGAGCAGACCGCGCCCGGCGCCACCAAGCGGGACACCCCGTACGCGTACTGGTCCAACTCCGCCTCGTACGTCCCGTACCGCTACAAGGCGCTCTCCGGCGGCGGCACCAGCAACGACGGCTCCTCGTCGACCGCCTTCCCGGGAGCCGACACGTTCGGCCCGGGCGCGGACAACGCGTACGTCACCGGACTCGGCCGACTGCTGGTGCAGCGCGGCGGCGGCCGGTTCTACACCGAGGGCCCCGGGCCGCGCTGGAGCGAGAGCGACCGCAAGGCCACCGAGGCGTTCCAGCTCGCCCAGGGCTGGCGCGGCGGCGAGGCGGACGGCCTCCCGGGCAAGGACACCTGGGACTACCTGGTCGACAACAGAGGCCACGACATCGACGGCGCCACCCCGCTGCCGCCCCCGCCGGTGACCCCCGGGGTGCCCGCCTTCCCCGGTACCGACAAGTTCGCCCCCGGCGCCGCCAACGACCACGTCCGGCAGCTCGGCGAACAGCTGGTCCGCAGGGGCTTCGGCCGCTTCTACACCCAGGGCCCCGGCCCGCGCTGGACGGAGAACGACCGCCTCTGCGTCCAGGCCTTCCAGGAGGCGATGGGCTGGCGCGGCACCGAGGCCGACGGCTACCCGGGCCCGGACACCTGGAAACGGCTCTTCTCCTGACCGCCGACCGACCGCCGACCAACCGACCACTGGCCGCCGACTAGCCGCCCACTGGCCCGCCCGTGCGTCCGCCCGGCAGGGGAGCACCGGGCGGACGCCCCGACATCCAGTGGAAGAGCCCCATCGCGACGCTGGTCGCCAGGTTGAAGCTGGAGACCCCGGGCTGCATCGGCACCGCGACCAGCCGGTCGGCGCGCGCCTTCAGCTCGTCCGAGACGCCGTGCCGCTCGGTGCCGAAGGCGAGCAGCGCGTCGTCCGGGAAGGACACCGTCCGCACGTCGGCCCCCTCCGGATCCAGGACGTAGAGCGGGCCGGCCGGCAGCTCCGGCAGCGCCAGCCGCTCGACGGCGGTGGCGAAGTGCAGGCCGGCGCTGCCCCGGACGACGGTGGGGTGCCAGGGGTCGAGGTCCCCGGTGGTCACCACGCCGGTGGCGCCGAAGCCGGCCGCCAGACGGATCACCGCGCCCACGTTGCCCAGGTTGCGCGGGTTCTCCAGCAGCACGACCGGCGCCGGCCGGGGCTGCCGGGCGAGCGCGGCCAGGTTGGCCCCGACGGTGGGCCGGGCGGCCAGCGCGATCACGCCGGTCGGGTGCAGCCGGGGCGCCAGCTCCCGCAGCTGCGCCTCCGGCAGCTCGGCCGCCAGGCCGTCCAGCGCGGGCACCACGTCCTCGGCCAGTTCGGCGGCGAGCGCCAGCAGCGCCGCCCGGTCGGCGGTCAGCACCTGCCGGACGTCCCCGCCGAAGCGCAGCGCGTGCTTCAACGCGTGGAAGCCGTCCAGCAGCACCGTCCCGGGCGCCCGGGCACCCGCCCGCCAGGCCCGCACCAGCTCGTCGTTCATGCCGCTCACTCTGCCACCCCGCCGGCCGGAGGCCGCAGCCGCCCGAGTCCGTGCCCGTGACGGCGCCCCTGCCCCTGCCCCTGCCCCTGCCCCTGCCCCTGCCCGTGGCCGTGGCCGTGCCCGTGCCCGTGCCCGTGCCCGTCCGGAACGCCCTGCCGGGTCCGGTCCGCGCGGTGTCTCGGAGTGCGGCGAACCAGGACATGACGGCAGCTCAGGGGAGGGGATCCTTCGGGAGCCGGAGGCCCCGGACACGCGCCCCCACGCCCCCGATCCGCGCGGCCGCCCAGAGCAGCGCCGCCGTCGGCAGGAAGACCGCGTCCGCCGCGACCATCGCCAGCGAGAACACCGGCAGCCCGAGCAGCACCGCGATCCCCAGGTGCTCGGCCATCATCACCACCAGCAGCGCGTTCTTGACCCGCCGGCTGACCAGCGTGAACGGGAACGCCACCTGGAGGATCACCGTGCCGTACGAGATCAGGAAGACCGGCAGCAGGGCCGAGGCGACCAGCCCCGAGAGCCACGGCCAGGGCGTGAAGTAGTCCAGGTGCAGCGGGTAGTAGAGCGCGGTGCCGTCCTGCCAGCGCGAGCCCTGCACCTTGTACCAGCCGGCCGTCGCGTAGATCAGCACCACCTCGGCGGCGATCACCAGCATCGCGCAGTTGTGCACCATGGCCGCCAGCGCGTCCAGCACCGCCCGCGGCTCGCCGTCAGGCCGCAGCCGTCCGAGCGCCCACCAGAGCCCGGCCACCGCCCAGAGACCCCAGAACACCGGCGACCAGCCGACGTACGGGAAGGCCGCCGTCGTCCAGGTCAGGCTCTCGCCGGAGAAGTCGCCGAGCTGGCAGACCAGCAGCACCGCGCCGAGCGCCGCCCAGAGCGCCACCCCGCTCCGGCCGGGCACGCGGCGCCGGGCGTCCAGCGACCAGACCTCGGCGCAGCGGGTGAAGACCAGGTAGACCGCCATCAGGTGGACGACGTTGTCGCCGCCGTCCCCGAGGAAGACGTTGCGGTTCTGCAGCGACAGCACGGTGACCAGGAACAGCACGCTGCTCGCCCTGGTCCGCCAGCCGAGCACCACCGCGACGGCGGCCAGCACCGCCAGGTGGTAGACCAGTTCGAACCAGAGCCGCCCGCCGAACCAGGGCAGCACGGTCAGCGCCCCGTTGTCGGCGAGCAGCCGCTCGGCCAGGTCGAGCGACCAGGGCGAGGTGTCGCCGTACAGCAGCCGCCGGTTGGGCCACTCCCGGAGCAGGTGGGCCAGCCAGACCAGGCCGAAGCCGATCCGCACCGCCGCCGCCTGGTGGCGGCCGAGCACCTGCCCGGTGAACGCGCCGAAGGCCCGCGCGCACAGTTCGCCGACGCCGTGGCCCGGCCGCTGCGGGGGTGGTACCGGGGCGGGCGCGAGCTGCTGGGGGACGGCCGGCAGGAGCCGGTCCGGCGCCGTCTCGTTCACCCGAGCCCCCGGTAGTCCTCGTCGTTCACCGGCCACCACGGCAGTTCCCGGATCTTCGGCGCCGGCGGCGCGGCCTCCCCGCTCCAGCCCGGAGGCGGCACGGTGGCGGCCGTCACCCGGAACTCGATCTCCAGGATCCGCTCGCCGTCGGCCTCGCGGCCGATCCGCTGCAGCGCGATCCGCTTGAGGTACTGCTCGGCGAGCTTGCCGCGCGGGTTGGTCAGCGAGTCGTCCTGGGCACTGTGCGAGCCGTCGTAGAAGTCCCAGGCCCGGCGCAGCAGGTTCTGGTCGGCGTGGCTGGGAGCCGGGTTGCCACGGATCGCGGCGATGTCCCGGACGGTCAGCCCGACCCAGTCGTGGGTCCGGGTGGCACCGCCGGCCACGACCGTACGGACCCGGGCGTCCAGGCTGACGTTCTGCTGGAGCGGGTTGGGCGCGAACAGCTTCCAGTTCTGCTCGAACTCCGGGTACACCACGCCGTCGACCTGCTCCCGGTACTCCCGGGAGACCGAGTTGGCCGGGGCCACGTGCAGGAACACCGCGCCGAGGAAGAGCCCGGTGACCGTGACCAGCACCACGGCGGCCACGGCGAGTACGGCCAGCGCCGGCGTCGACCAGGCCCTGCCGCCGGGCGGGTCCTCCGCGCTCTCGGTCATGCACTCTCCCCCAGCCTTCGGCCGGGAGGTGGCCCCACCCGGACGGGCGCCGCCGGTCCGTCCCGGCTCGGTCGCGCGCCCATCCTGCCCTACCCGGGCCGGGTGCGCGGGGGACTACAGAACGTACGCGTCCTGGCCGTTGCCGCCCACCATCGGACGGCCGGCGCCCTCCCACGCGTACATGCCGCCGTCCACGTTGACCGCGTCCCGGCCGTTCTGCACCAGGTACTGGACGACCTGCGCGGAGCGCCCGCCGACCCGGCAGAGCACGTACAGCTTCTCGTCCGGCAGCTCGCCGATCCGAGCGACCAGCTGTCCCATCGGGATGTGCAGCGCACCGTCCACGTGCCCGGCCTCCCATTCGTCCTGCTCACGGACGTCCAGCAGGGCGGCGTCGGCGGGCACGGAGGCGGCGTCGGTGGTGGGGATCTGGGCGAACATCGTCTGGCTCTCCTGGGGCTCGGTCGGGTCACCGCCATTGTCCCCCACCGACCGGCCACCGAGGAGCCGCTCCAGCTCGGCCTGCTGGGCGGCGGCCTTGGCGAGCAGCTGCTCGGCCAGCTCCTCCAGCAGCCCGTCCGGGTCCTGCGGGGCGAGGGCGAGCAGCTGGCCCATCGCGGTGTTCTCCAGCCGGACCTGCTCGGTGGCGGTCGCGGCGATCTTGGCGTTGAGCCACTCCAGCCGCCGGCGCAGCCAGCCGAGCCGGTCGGGGGAGTCGAACGCGGGCGCCGCCTCGGGGGCGGTGGACCACTCGGCGGCCAGGCCCTCCAGCGCGGCGCTGTCGCCGTACGCGTAGGCCTCGTTGACCCGGGCGAGGAACACGGCCCGGCGCTCCTGCTCGGCCGGGTCGGTGGTCAGGTCGGGGTGGGCGCGGCGGACGAGGTCGCGGTAGATCCGCTGGGCCTCCCGGCCGGGCCGCACCCGGGCCGGCGCGGCCGGCGGCGGGGCCGCGTCCTGCTCCTGGACGCTGTCGAACAGCGCGTCCAGGTCGGGGAGTTCGTCCACCCGCCGGCGCGCCTCGGCGGCCCGCCGGAGGTCCTCCGGGTGCCCGGTCCGGGCGGCCACCGTCTCGGCGACCAGCGCGTCCAGCTCGTCCAGCCGGGCGTAGAGCGGGCCGAGCAGCTGGTGGTGGATCAGGGCGAAGTTGTCGATCTCGACCCGCAGCGTCTGCATGTCGACGTCCATGGTGAGCCAGGCGAGTTCGGCGGCGGCGACCCGCTCCTCCAGCTCCTGCTGCTCCGGGTCCGTCCAGCGGACGGGGATCTGCGCGGTCACTTCTCGCCTCTGTCTCGTCCTGTCGCGGCCTGGTCCGGTCCGGCCGGCCCCGCGGGCGACCCTCCCGGTACGGCGTACCCGCGCCCCGGGCGGCCCGGCCGCCCACCCTACCCTCGCACGCGCTGCTCCGACCGGGTGGACGGGGAGTGCGGGCCGGCACCCGTGCGCCCGCCTCGCTGCCCTCGGCAGCCGCTTCGAGGCACGCACCACCCGATTGTTCGCCCGCTCACTCGCTCACGGAGTGACACGCAACTGATACTGATGAATCTCCCCGTTTCGCTATCGAGCCCGGCCCTGTCCGTGCTTCGCTGGTATCCGCACAGCGTGCCTTCCTCCAGAGAGACGGCCGCCTCCAGGCGTGGCGGCCAGGCGGGAGCAGACCGAATCCATGGTGGACGAGCCCGACTCCACACCGCGCCCGGCGGCCACCGCCGCCGAGCCCGCGGCCGCACCATGTGACCAGCCGTCAGGCGTGGTCGCCCTGGTGCGGCTCGCCCTCGTGCTGGTCGACCGGTCGGGCCGGATCGCACAGTGGAGCCGGGCCGCAGAGGAGCTCTTCGGGCACCGCGCCGAGGTCGTCCGCGACCGCCCCGCCACCGGGCTGCTGCCCGCCGTCGAGCCGCGCAGCGCCCCCGGGCCCGCCACCACCGCCCGCCGCCGCTGCGACGCACTGGACACCCTCGCCACGCTGACCGCCGACGGCCGCCCGTGGGCCGGGCGGATGCCGGTCGTCGACCGCGAGGAGCACCTGCGCGACGTGCTCTGGTGGGCCTACCGGCCGGCCGGCCCGGGCGGCGGCCTGCTGGCCCTGGCCGCCGACGCCCGGCCGCTGCGCTCGGCCGGACCGCGGCTGGCCCTCGGCGAGCGGCTGCTGCCGTTCGCCGCCGCGCCCGCCGCCCGGGGCGGCTTCCACCGGCTCTCCGCCACGCTCGCCCCGCCGGGCCGCCCGGTGCCCGACCCGCTCGCCCGGCTGCTGCCGGCCGGCCCCGCCGACCAGCGGGAGCAGCTGCTCGACGGGCTCGGCCGGGCCGGGCTCCCCGCCCTGCGGCTCGACCCGGTCACCGTGCTGCCCGTGCTGCCCGCCGACGGGCCGGCCGGCACCGCGCACGCGGCCGCCGGAATCGGCCGCCGCTACCCGACCGCCCAGCAGCGCGCCGCCCGGCTCGGCCCGCCACCGCAGCCCGAGCAGAGCGCACCCGGGCGGCGCCCGCCCGGCCCGCTGCCCGCCCCGCGCGAGGCCGCCGACCGGCCCGCCCGACCCGCCGGCGCCGTCAGCGGCGCGCCCGCGGCGGCCCCGTCCGTCCCGGCCCCGCCCAGAGGAGGCGCCACCATCGAGCAGGCCGCCGTCGAGTCGTCCGCCAACGGCCACCAGGTCCGTCGGGGCGACCAGGCCCCACCCGCGACCGTCCCCGCCCCCGCCCGAGCGGACGGCGGCGCACCGCCCGGCGGGCGGCTGGGCCCGTTCCTCACCAACGGCCAGGCCGGCGAGCAGCTGGCCCTGCTGAACGAGGTCGGCGGCAAGGTCGGCACCACCCTGGACCTCGGCTTCACCGCACGCGAACTCTGCCAGGTACTCGTCCCCCGGGTCGCCGACTTCGCCTGCGTCGACCTGGTGGACGGCCTGATCTCCGACTCCGAGCTGCCCGAGGCCCGGCCGGACGACGACACGATGCTGCGCCGGGTCGCCCTGGTCTTCAACGAGTCCGCCGGCCAGTGGGACCACGTCCTCGCCGAGGGCTCGCTGGTCGCCATGCCCCGCCGTACCCCGCCCGGCATGGCCCTCCAGCTGAACCAGCCGGTCCTGGTCCCGGTGGTCAGCCAGGACGTCGCGGTCGACTACGCCGCCGCGCTCGGCGGCGTACGGCTCGCCTCGGTGGTCTCCGGCCGCTCGATGCTGGTGGTGCCGCTCTCCGCCCGGGGTACCGTGCTCGGCATCCTCAAGCTGCTCCGGCTGCCCGACCGCGCCCCCTTCGACGAGGGCGACGCCGCCACCCTCAAGGAGCTGGCCGCCCGCGCCGCGCTCTCGCTGGACAACGCCCGGCTGCACCGCGCCGAGTCCAAGGTCGCCACCATCCTGCAACGGTCGATGATCCCGACCCGCCCGCCGCAGATCCCCGGCGTGCAGATCGCCCACCGCTACCTGCCGGGCGACTCCAAGGCCGAGGTCGGCGGGGACTGGTTCGACGCGATCCAGCTGCCCGGCAGCCGGGTCGCCCTGGTCGTCGGCGACGTGATGGGCCACGGCCTGCACTCCGCCGCCGCGATGGGCCGCTTCCGCACCGCGATGCAGACCCTCGCCGCCCTCGACCTGCCGCCCGGCCAGCTGCTGCGCCACCTGGACAACCTGGCCCACAAGCTCGGCGACGACCATCTCGCGACCTGCCTGTACGCGGTCTACGACCCGATCAACCGGACCTGCGAGCTGGCCAGCGCGGGCCACGTCCCCCCGGTGCTGGTGCACCCGGACGGCAGCGGGGAGCTGCTGGAGATCCCGGCCGGCGCGCCGATCGGCGTCGGCGGGGTGCCGTTCGTCGCCAAGACCATCGACGTGACCGACGGCTCGATGCTGGTGCTCTGCACCGACGGCCTGGTCGAGGTCCGGGGCGGGGACATAGGGGCCGGGCTGGCCGCGCTCTGCGGCAACCTGATCGACCCGCAGCAGAGCCCCGAGCAGGCCTGCGACGTGGTGCTGGAGCGGCTGCACTCGGACGACCGCAAGGACGACGTCGCCCTGCTGGTGGCCCGCTTCGACGGCGTCGCGCCGACCGAGGTGGCCACCTGGGACCTCACCGTGGACCACCGCGAGGTCCGCCGGGCCCGCGCGCTCGTCCGCGAGCAGCTGGCCGGCTGGCACCTGGAGGCGCTTGCCGACACCACCGAGCTGCTGGTCAGCGAGCTGGTGACGAACGCCGTCCGGGTCGCCCGGGACCGCGTCCAGCTCCAGCTGATCCGGGTCGACAAGCTGCTGGTCGAGGTCAGCGACGACAACCACAATCTGCCGTCCCTGGAGCCGGCCGAGCAGCTCGGCGAGACCGGCCGCGGTCTGACCCTGGTCACCAAGCTGGCCGAGCGCTGGGGCACCGCCCGCAAGGCGGTCGGCAAGGTGGTCTGGTTCGAGCTGCCGCTGCCGCCCGCACCGCCGACCGGCTGATCGCCGTCACCGGGTGCGGGCTCCGGCCCGCACCCACGGGTACCGCGCGCCGCCACATCCCGGTGCGGCGGCCGAGCCTCAGTGCAGGGCCGCGCCTGCGGGCGTCCGGCGGCGGGCCTCCGCCGCCACCTCGATCGAGGCCACCGCGGCCACCGACGTCGCCGCCCCCACCCCGGCCAGCACCCGCGGCCAGAAGTCCCCGAAGACCTCCACCGAGACGGCGATCAGCAGCGCGGTGATCACCGCGACGACGTGCTCCAGGCCCGCCAGGTTCGGCAGGATGACCGCCTCGCCGACCATCAGCGCCGCCACGAGCCCGGCCGTGAACCACGCCCGGGAGCGGAACGCGATGCAGATCGCCAGTGCCACCACGGCCGCCGAGGGGCCGGTGTCACGGACGTACGCCACCCACTTCGGGAAGCCGAACATGTGGTCCGGCCCGATCGCCACGCCCACCCGGGCGAAGAGCGTCCCGGCCAGGGTGCAGGCGTAGGCCACCACCAGGGTCAACCGACGCCCGAGCACGATCTCGGCGATGCCGAAGACCACGAAGACCTGGGCCAGCGCCCCCCAGACCGGGAGGTCCAGCGCCGGCACGTACAGCGAGAGCGGTGTGCGCAGCAGCGAGACGTCCAGCGGCAGCGCCGCCTTCACCACCCCGATGTGGGTGACGAGCCGCTCGCCGCCCGGCAGGTGCTGCACGATGCTGAACAGCAGGATCAGGGCGGTCGCCGCAGTGGCGAGCGGCACGGCCGCGAGTTTCTTCGCCATGAGCCGCTCACGGACCGTCCCGAACAACGTTCCCCACTCGGCGACAGCGGCCGCACCGGCAATAGCCAGCGGCCCCTTTCGCACGCCCCCCGCGTGGGTCCTGTGAATCACAGCCGTCTCTCCAAATCCCCGAAGCCATCCCCGAAGCCGGAACGCCTTCCCGACCACTCCAACATTAGAAGCCGGTTAATGAATCCACATCGGCATAAATGTTGATCGCCATCATCCTCTGGGGGGAGATAAAACCCCGAAACACCCCCAACCGGACGACGGCCCCCTCCGCCCCCCGGCGGAGGGACTACCCCTTCCCACCCCGCGCCGCCACCGGCACCCGGGGAGCCGCGGCCGCGGCTCCGGAGTGTCGACGACGGAACAGGGCGGGCAGGCTCGGTGCGGTGATGAAGCCCTCGGCCCGCGCGCTGGCGATACCGATCCGCGGAATCTCGCTGCTCTTCTCGAACAGCAGGTAACGCGGCTCCCAGATCGGCCGGTACTTGGCGTTGGCCCGGTACAGCGATTCGATCTGCCACCAGCGCGAGAAGAAGCCCAGGACCGAGCGCCAGAGCCGGAGGACCGGCCCCGCGCCGAGCCGTGAACCACGCTCGAAAACGGAACGGAACATCGCGAAGTTCAATGACACCCTGGCCAGGCCGACCTCGTCCGCCCGCTGGAGAAGTTCGATCACCATGAACTCCATCAGGCCGTTCTCGGTGTCCCGGGCCCGGCGCATCAGATCCAGCGAGAGCCCGTCCGCCCCCCACGGCACGAAGCTCAGCAGCGCCTTCAGCTCACCGTCCCCGTCGTGGCACTCCAGCATCACGCAGCGCCCGTCGCCCGGGTCGCCGAGCCGGCCCAGCGCCATCGAGAAGCCGCGCTCGGTCGCCCCGTCGCGCCAGTGGTCGGCCTTGGCCACCAGCTCCGCCATCTCGGACTCGGGAATGGACTCGTGGCGGCGGATCCGCACGGTGTACCCGGCCCGCTTGACCCGGTTGTAGGCCTGGCGCACCACCCGCATCGCCCGGCCGTCCAGCGAGAACTCGTCCAGCTCGACGATCGCCTCGTCGCCCAGCTCCAGCGCGTCCAGCCCGTGCCGGGCGTAGATCACCCCGGCCTCCTCGGAGGCCCCCATCACGGCCGGCGCCCAGGCGTGCTCGCGGGCCTCGGCCAGCCAGGCGTCGATCGCGCCGGGCCAGGCCTCCGGGTCCCCGATCGGGTCGCCCGAGGCCAGCGAGACGCCGCCGACCACCCGGTACGTCACCGCCGCCTTGCCGCTGGGGGAGAAGACCACGGCCTTGTCCCGGCGCAGCGCGAAGTAGCCCAGCGAGTCCCGCTCGCCCTGCTTGTCCAGCAGCGCGCGCAGCTTCTCCTCGTCCTCCGCGGTCAGCAGCTCCTTGTCCTTGGGGCTGCGGAACGCCACGTAGAGCACCAGCAGGAAGAGCACCGCGCCCATGGCGTTGATGACGGCGTTCACCCAGGTCGGCGAGTCGATGACCGAACGCAGGTGCTGGGTCGGCGTGATGGTGATCATCCGGCCGACCGAGTAGCGGAAGAGGTCCCAGAAGCCGGCGCCGGTGAGGCTGTTGTTCAGCCAGACCAGCAGCGCCCCGACCAGGCCGCCGAAGACCAGGCCGGCGACGAAGGTGGCGGCCGCCGTCTTCGGGTTGGAACGGTCGCCCTTGGAGGTGAACTCCTTCCGCCCGACCAGCAGCGCCAGCACGAACAGGCAGGTCAGCACGGTGGAGATGTAGTTCAGCACGTGGTGGTTGAACCGCTCGCCCGGGAGCGCCATGGCGACCAGGTAGAGCACCGCGAAGAGCCCGGCCAGCGCCACGTTGAAGATCCACGCGGCCCGCTTGCGCCGCCGCATCCCGACCGCCAGGAACAGCGACAGCACCGCGCTGCTCAGACCGGCCGTCATCAGGTAGGGGGTGAAGTACTCGCCCTCGTTGTGCTCGGTCACCTGGTCCTTGAACGGCACCAGCAGCACCGTCACCAGGTTCAGCAGCGCCAGCAGCCGCAGGTACCAGACGGTGGCCGCGGCGGCCCGCGGTCGCCAGCGCTCGCTCAGGGCGGCTGACCTGGGCTCGGCGGACGGCTCCGGCTTCACAGTGGACGACACAGCTCAATTCCAAACGATCAGATGGTGGGGCGCATCCGCACACGGCCCGGCGCCGGGCGCCCGCACGGGCCCGACGGACTGACCGGCGGCCCGAAACCGCGGCCGAGAACCGCAAAGGGGCAGCCAACTCCATGGTTCCCCACCCAAGGTGAGAATTGCGTGAACCGGGTTGCCGATTCCGACCCCCGCCGAACGGCGGGGGTCCGCCCACCGCACGTTTCGGCGCCCCGGGCCGTCACGCCCTAGTCTCGAAACTGCTCAGGGAGACTGCATCGAGCGGACCGGCCGCCCGGCCGCCCGAACCGAGGAGGGACCATCACCACCACCCGCGTGCTGATCGTGGACGACGAGATCCTGGTCCGCTCCGGCCTCGGCCTCATCGTCGGCTCCGCGCCCGATCTGGAGGTGGTCGGCGACTGCTCCGGCGGCCAGGCCGAGCAGTGCGTCCAGCGCCTGCGCCCGCACGTGGTGCTGCTCGACATCCGGATGCCCGACCTGGACGGCATCTCGGTGCTGCGCCGGCTGCGCGCCCTGCCCGAGCCGCCGGCCGTGGCGATGCTCACCACCTTCGACAGCGACGAGTACATCGGCACCGCGCTGCGCGCCGGCGCGGCCGGGTTCCTGCTCAAGGACACCGCCCCGGAGCAGCTGGTCCATGCCGTCCGGGTGCTCGCGGCCGGCGGCAACATCCTCTCCCCGACCGTGACCCGCACCGTGATCGGCGGCTACGTGGACGGCGGCGGCCCGGACGCGGAGGCCGCCACACTGGCCCGCACCCTCACCGGCCGCGAGCTCGACGTGCTGGCGCTGCTCGGTGAAGGCCTGTCCAACGCCGAGATCGCCGACCGCCTCTTCCTCGGCACCGGCACCGTGAAGGACCACATAAGCGCGATCCTCGGCAAGCTCGGCGCCGCCAACCGGGTGCAGGCCGCCGTCATCGCCCACCGGGCCGGTCTGGTCCGGCCGAAGCCCGGCGACGGGGCATGAGCGCCGAGCCACCCCCCGCCAGACGCCACCCGGCCTGGCTCACCGCGCCGTGGCTGATGCTGCTGCTGCCCACCCTCTACTCCCTGGTGGACGCCGCGCTGGTGGCCCGGGACGCGCCCTGGTGGCAGGTGCTGCTCTCCACGCTCGCCGCCGTCGTCCTGCTCTGGCGCCGGCGCTTCCCGGTCACCGTGCTGCTGCTGACCATGCCCGGCAGCTACGTCGACGACATCTGGCTCGCCCCGATCACCGCCGTCTACACGGTGGCCGCCGAACGCTCCAGCCCGCGCGTGGTGGTGCCCTGCGCGACCCTCTTCGCCCTGGTCGAGTTCTTCCACTGGCCGATCTCCGAGCAGACCTTCGCCCTCAGCCGGGACACCGCGCTGTACGCCATCCAGTCCGTGATGCTGGCCGCCGGTCCGGCCGCCACCGGCATGCTCGCGCGGACCAGGCGGGAGCTGGCGGCCCGGCTGGACGAGCTGACCCGGGGCCAGGAGCGGGAGAGCCGGCTGCTCGCCGAACGGGTGCTGATCAGCGAGCGCGGCCGCCTCGCCCGGGAGATGCACGACGTGGTCTCGCACCAGGTCAGCCTGATCAGCATCCAGGCCGGCGCACTCCAGGTCAGCACCGCCGACCCGGCCGCCGCGACCACCGCCCGGACCATCCGGGAGCTCTCCGTGCGCACCCTCGACGAGCTGCGGCAGATGGTCGGGGTGCTGCGCGCCGCCGGCTCGCGCGGGGACGCCCCGCTGGCCCCGCAGCCCCGGCTGGCCGACCTGCCCCGGCTGATCGAGGAGAGCGGCCTGGCCGCCGAGGCCGAGCTGTCCCCCGGTGACCGGCCGTGGCCGGAGGCGGTCGAACGGGCCGCCTACCGCACCGTGCAGGAGGCGCTCACCAACATCACCAAGTACGCCCCGGACGCCGCCGTGCACGTGAAGGTCCGGACCCGGGGCCACCGGCTGCAGGTCGAGGTCCGCAACGACGCCCCGCCGGTCCGGCCCGCCGAGACGCTGCCGGGCGGCGGCCACGGTCTGGTCGGCCTGCACGAGCGTGCCCAGCTGCTCGGCGGCACCCTGTCGGCCGGCCCGACCCCCGACGGCGGCTTCGAGGTCCGCGCCGACCTCCCCGCCACCCGCGGCTGACCCCGCTCCCCCGGCTGAACCCCACCGGCCACCGGCGTCCGCCCGGT
Source organism: Kitasatospora sp. NPDC041988 (assembly GCF_055588525.1). NCBI lineage: Bacteria > Bacillati > Actinomycetota > Actinomycetes > Kitasatosporales > Streptomycetaceae > Kitasatospora > Kitasatospora sp. NPDC041988. The sequence goes on along the minus strand of NZ_JBVJCO010000035.1, from coordinate 40,094 downwards.
GGCCGGTGGCGGCACTCCCCGGAGCCGGCCGGGGGAGCCCCGGACAACGAGAAAGCCCCGCAGATCCGAAGATCTGCGGGGCTTCGCTGTGCGCGAGGGGGGAGTTGAACCCCCACGCCCTTTCGGGCACTGGAACCTGAATCCAGCGCGTCTGCCTATTCCGCCACCCGCGCATGGGTGTTTGTCGTGGTTGCCAGCCGATCAGCCGACCCGCTCGGTACCATGTGGCCTTCGCGGTTCTTCGATCCGGCTCCCTTGCGGGCGCCCCTTCCGACGTGGAAAACATTAGCACGACCTGCGGGGCACCTCCGAATCCGTTTCCCGGGGAGGCCGAGCGCATCCGAACGGATGCCCGGCGAACAGGCGAGCGAGGGATGGCGACCCCCTCCGGCGGGTAGCCCTGGCGTGCTGCCGCCGGGATGCGTCACCCTGTGTGTCCGAGCCCACCCCCGGTCACCACTCGGACGGGGAACCGTACGGATGGCCGCGGCGTGGATACGATCAGTACGGAAGTACCGCAAGTAGGCGTCACCGGCTCTCCCCGGGATCCGGTCGGCAGGCAGGCGAACGAACCCTGGAAGGGGGTGTCCCATGGGAGTGCTGAAGAAGTTCGAACAGCGACTTGAGGGTCTCGTCAACGGCACCTTCGCCAAGGTGTTCAAGTCCGAGGTCCAGCCCGTGGAGATCGCCGGCGCTCTGCAGCGTGAGTGCGACAACAACGCGAGCATCTGGAACCGCGACCGCACGGTCGTGCCCAATGACTTCATCGTCGAGCTGAGCCCGCACGACTTCGAGCGCCTGAGCCCCTACTCCGGCCAGCTGGGCAGCGAGCTCGCCGGCATGGTCCGCGAGTACGCGGAGGCCCAGCGGTACTCCTTCATGGGCCCGCTCCAGGTGAACCTGGAGAAGGCCGACGACCTGGACACCGGCCTGTACCGGGTGCGGAGCCGCACGCTGGCCGCCGAGGAGCCGCCGCAGCAGCAGGCCCCGGCGCAGCCCGCCCAGGGCGGCTACGGCCGCCCGCCGGCCGCCCCGGCCCCCGGCGCACCGTGGCAGCAGCAGGGCGCCGCGCCGTACGGTGCGCCCCCGCCGCCGGCCGCGCCCCCCGCCATGCCCCCGGGCCAGCCCGCTCCCGCCGGCGGCAACGTCCGCCCGTTCCCGGGCGCCGGCCACGGCACCTCGGTCCGCCGCTGGATCGAGGTGAACGGCGCCCGCCACCAGATCACCGGGAACGCCTGCGTGCTCGGCCGCTCCACCGAGGCCGACGTGCGGATCGACGACCCCGGGGTGTCCCGCAAGCACGCCGAGATCCGTCCCGGCACGCCCTCGATGGTGCTCGACCTGGGGTCCACCAACGGCATCGTGGTGGACGGACAGCACACCCAGCGCGCTACGCTCCGCGACGGCTCTCGAATCGTCGTGGGCTCCACCACCATCGTCTACCGACAGGTCGAAGGGTAGTGTCCGATTTGTTCGCTCGCTTCGCTCACTCACGGGCGGGCCGGCCATGTCAGAACTGACCCTCACGGTCATGCGGCTGGGCTTCCTCGCCGTACTGTGGCTGTTCGTCATCGTCGCGGTCCAGGTGATCCGCAGTGACCTGTTCGGGACACGGGTGAACCCCCGTTCCTCCCGTCGTGGCGGTGCCGCCACGGCGGCCGCTGCGCCGGCCCCCGCGCCCGGGCGCGCCCCACAGGGCCCGTCCGGCGCCCCCGCTGCCCAGCAGACCCAGGGCGGCGGGCGCCGCCGCGGCGCCCCGACCCAGCTGGTCGTGGTGGCGGGCTCGCTGGCCGGCACGACCGTCGCGCTGCAGGGCCAGACCATCACGCTGGGTCGCGCGCACGACTCCACCATCGTGCTGGACGACGACTACGCGTCCTCCCGGCATGCCAGGATCTATCCGGATCAGACTGGGCAGTGGACGGTCGAGGATCTAGGCTCCACCAACGGCACCTATCTGGACCGGCAGCGCCTGACGGCGCCGACGCCGCTCCAGCCGGGCATGCCGATCCGTATCGGCAGGACCGTCATCGAACTGCGGAAGTAGTAGCGCATGAGGGACAGCATCCCGTCCATGACCCAGAGGGGGGCTCAGGTCGCATGACCCTGGTGCTGCGCTTCGCCGCCGGCTCCCACAAGGGGCTGATCCGGGAGGGGAACGAGGACTCCGGCTACGCCGGGCCACGGCTGCTGGCCGTGGCCGACGGCATGGGCGGCGCCGCGGCCGGCGAGGTCGCGTCCTCCGAGGTGCTCGGCTCGATCGTCCGGTTGGACGAGGACGTGCCGGGCGCCGACCTGCTGACCCTGCTCGGCGAAGCCGTCCAGGGTGCCAACGACCGCCTCCGGCAGATGGTCGAGGAGGACCCGCAGCTGGAGGGCATGGGCTGCACCCTCACCGCGATGCTCTGGACCGGGCAACGGATGGGCCTGGTGCACGTCGGCGACTCCCGCGCGTACCTGCTGCGGGACGGCTCGCTGGTGCAGATCACCCAGGACCACACCTGGGTGCAGCGGCTGGTCGACGAGGGCCGGATCACGCCCGAGGAGGCCGAGACCCACCCGCAGCGCTCGCTGCTGATGCGGGCGCTGGACGGCCGCGGCCAGGTCGAGCCCGACCTGTCGATCCGCGAGGTCCGGGCCGGCGACCGCTACCTGATCTGCTCCGACGGCCTCTCCGGCCCGGTCAGCCACCAGACCCTCCAGGACACCCTCGGGAGCTTCTACTCCCCCGAGCAGACCGTGCAGGAGCTGATCCAGCTCGCGCTGCGCGGCGGCGGTCCGGACAACATCACCTGCATCGTGGCGGACGTCATCGACGTCGGCGCCACGGACACCCTGAGCGGCCAGTTCAACGACGTCCCGGTGGTCGTCGGCGCGGTCGCCGAGACCCCGCCGTCCTCGGCCGCCGCCGACCGGTCGATCCGGGACACCCCGGCCGGCCGGGCGGCCGGCCTCGGGCGCTCCCCGCAGGGCGCCTTCGGCCCCGCCGAGGGCTACGACGGCGGCTACGGCGCCGCCCCGGCCGGCTTCGGCCCGGCCGAGGGCTACGGCGCGGGCGAGCCGCCGGTCTACGGCACCGAGGAGTTCGACGACGAGGAGCGGCCGAAGCGCAAGGGCAAGGCGCTCAAGCTCTCGCTGGTCGCGCTGGTCACCCTGGGCCTGCTCGGCGGCGCCGGCTTCTTCGGCTACCAGTGGACCCAGGACCAGTACTACGTCGGCGCGGACGGCGACCACGTCGCCGTCTACCAGGGCCTCAACCAGAGCCTGGCCGGCCTGAGCCTGTCCTCGGTGCACACCTCGTACAAGGACATCGAACTCAAGTACCTGCCGCAGGACCAGCGCACCCTCGTCGCCAACACCATCTCGGCCAGCAGCCTCGGCGACGCGGGCGACAAGGTGAAGAAGCTGAGCGAGCAGGCCGCGTTCTGCCACAAGGTCGCGGACACCCGGGCCAACGCCGCCAACCAGGCGGCGGGCACCCCGGCCGCCGGACAGCCCGGCACCGCGCCCGCCGCGGCGGTGTCGCACGTCGGGTTCGTGACGGCCACCTCGCCCAGCCCGTCCGCGACCAACCGGGGCCCGGTGGCGGTCGCGCCCAGCGCCGCCCCCACCCCGACCCCGACCCCGAGTACGGCGGCCCCCAGCCAGAGCGCCGCCGCCCCGGCCACCGGGCCGCAGAACGACCTGCCCGGTTTCAGCGACGAGGAGCGGCAGAAGGCCGACTCCTGCCCGAAGCCGTGACGGCCGCGACCCGACATAGGCCCGCCCGGAGCGGGCCTGCCGGCCGTCAGGGAGCGGCCACCAAGTGAGACAGCGAAGCGAGCGAAGCATCGAAGGGCGTGTGTGGGCGAATGCCCCTGCCGAGCGAAGCGAGGTGGGCGCATGAGTACCTTTGATGTGAGCAACGGCGCGGACAGCCGGGCCGGGAACGTGCCGACCGACCGCGCCTCCTCCCGGCGCCGGGGCAACACCACCATCTCCCCCCAGGGCACGCCCAACCGGCGCAACACCGAGCTGGCCATGCTGGCCTTCGCGGTGGTGCTGCCGGTCCTGGCGTACGCCAACGTGGGCCTGGCGATGGACGACTCGCTGCCCGCCGGCATGCTCGGCTACGGCCTCGGCATGGGCGCGCTCGCGCTGATCGCGCATCTGCTGATGCGCCGCTTCGCGCCGTACGCGGACCCGCTGATGCTGCCGATCGCCACCCTGCTCAACGGGCTCGGCGTGGTGATGATCTGGCGGCTCGACAAGGCCGGGAAGCTGCTGCACAACAACTACCCCGCGGCCGCCAACCAGCTGATGTGGTCGGGCCTCGGGGTGGCGTTCTTCATCTTCGTGATGATCTTCCTGAAGGACCACCGGGTCCTCCAGCGCTACACCTACATCTCGATGGCGGCGGCCCTGGTGCTGCTCGCGGCGCCGGCCTTCTTCCCGGCCCGCAAGGAGGACTTCGGCGCCAAGATCTGGATCCGGATGGGCGCCTTCTCGATCCAGCCCGGCGAGTTCGCCAAGATCATCCTGACCGTCTTCTTCGCCGGCTACCTGATGGTGAAGCGGGACGCCCTGGCACTGGCCAGCCGCCGCTTCATGGGCCTCTACCTGCCGCGCGGCCGCGACCTCGGGCCGATCATCGTGATCTGGCTGCTCAGCCTGCTGATCCTGATCTTCGAGAACGACCTCGGCTCGTCCTTCCTGTACTTCGGCCTCTTCGTGGTGATGCTCTACGTCGCCACCGAGCGCACCAGCTGGATCGTCTTCGGCCTGCTGATGTCGGTCGGCGGCGCCGTCGCGGTGGCCTCCACCGCCAGCCACGTCAAGGTCCGCATCGACGCCTGGCTCGACCCGATGGCCGCCTTCGGGCCCAAACCGCCGGCGGGCTCGACCGAACAGATCGGCCAGTCGCTGATGGCGCTGGGCTCCGGCGGTGTCACCGGCTCCGGCCTCGGCCAGGGACGCTCCTGGCTGATCGACTTCGCCGCCAAGAGCGACTTCATCCTCGGCTCGTTCGGCGAGGAGCTCGGGCTCACCGGCCTGATGGCGATCTTCATGCTCTACGCCCTGCTGGTCCAGCGTGGCCTGCGCACCGCGGTCGCCGCCCGGGACCCGTTCGGCAAGCTGTTCGCCGTCGGCCTCTCCTCGGCCATGGCACTCCAGGTCTTCGTGGTGGCCGGCGGCGTCACCGGCCTGATCCCGCTGACCGGTATGACCATGCCGTTCCTCGCCCAGGGCGGGTCCTCGGTGGTCGCCAACTGGGCCCTGGTCGCGATCCTGCTGAAGATCAGCGACAGCGCCCGCCGCCCCGGGGCGGAACCGGCCCCGGCCACCGAGACCCAGGGGGGAACCGCCTCGTGAACAAGCCGATCCGCCGGGTATCGATCTTCTGCCTCATCCTGATCCTGGCCCTGATGGTGCGCACCAACTGGGTGCAGGGGGTCCAGGCCGACGCCTGGGCCACCAACAAGAACAACAAGCGCCAGGTCTACGACCGGTACGCCCACCCGCGCGGCAACATCATCGTCGGCGGGCAGCCGGTCACCCAGTCCGACTTCGTCAACGGCCTGCGCTTCAAGTACAAGCGCTCCTACACGGACGGGCAGCTCTACGCCCCGGTCACCGGCTACACCTCGGCGTTCCAGAACACCGGACTGGAGGGCCTGGAGGACGACGTCCTCGCCGGCACCGACGACCGGCTGTTCTTCCGCAACACCCTGGACATGCTGACCGGCGAGCAGAAGAAGGGCGGCGACGTCCTCACGACGATCAACGCCAAGGCCCAGAAGGCCGCCTTCGACGGCCTCGCCGGCAAGAAGGGCGCGGTGGCGGCGATCGACCCGCGCACCGGGGCGATCCTCGCGCTGGTCTCCACCCCGTCCTACGACCCCAGCACCTTCTCCGGCTTCGAGTCGTCCGACAGCAAGGCCTACAACGACCTGCTCAACGACCCGAACAAGCCGCTGCTCAACCGCGCGCTTCGCGAGACGTACCCGCCCGGCTCGACGTTCAAGCTGGTCACCGCGGCGGCGGCGTTCGAGAACGGCGTCTTCCAGGGCATCGACGACCAGACCCAGACCCCGAAGCCGTACGTCCTGCCGGGCACCAAGACCGAGCTGAAGAACGAGAGCGACAACGAGCCCTGCGAGAACGCCACGCTCAAGGTCGCCATGGACTGGTCCTGCAACACCGTCTACGGCAAGATCGGCGCCGAGCTCGGCAAGGAGAAGATGCGAGCGCAGGCCGAGAAGTTCGGCTTCAACAGCACGGTGGACACCCCGGTCCGCTCCGAGAAGAGCATCTTCCCGACCAACTCCACCCCGGACGGGGTCGCGCTGGACTCGATCGGCCAGCACGACACCCGGGCCACCCCGCTCCAGATGGCCATGGTCTCCGCCGCGATCGCCAACAACGGCTCGCTGATGCAGCCGTACCTGGTGGACCAGGAGCGCTCGGCCTCGCTGACCACCATCTCCAAGCACACCGAGAAGCAGTTCTCCCAGGCCATGAGCCCGGCCACCGCGCAGAAGCTGCAGGACATGATGGTCTCGGTGGTCGAGAACGGCACCGGCAAGAACGCCAGGATCCCGGGCCTGACCGTCGGCGGCAAGACCGGTACCGCGCAGCACGGCGAGGACAACGCCGGCCTGCCGTTCGCCTGGTTCACCTCGTACGCCAAGACCGCCGACGGCCAGTCCGTCGCGGTGGCGGTCGTGGTCGAGGACGGCTCCAACAACCGTGACGGCATCAGCGGCGGCCGGCTGGCCGCGCCCATCGCCAAGGCGGTCATGCAGGCCGCCCTCGGCAAGTAGGGAGCGACGTCACGAGTGAGTGGAATGTCACGATCGGCACCCCCGTCCGGATACCGGTCTGATATCGGCCGACGGGCGGCTCCGGTCCGGCGCCGTCCGACCGGTAGCGTATCCGCAAGCAGCGGGTGTGCCCGTTGCCGCCCGCGAGGCGTCACAGGGTCCTGATCGCAGAACCACCCGGGGCCGGGCCGGCGTCACTCAGAGCGTGCGGGGACACCTACGTCACAACCTCACCGGCGGGTGAGGGAGAGGGTCGGAACTATGGAAGAGCCTCGTCGCCTAGGCGGCAGGTACGAGCTTGGCGGCGTCCTCGGACGCGGCGGCATGGCCGAGGTGTACCTCGCCCATGACAGCCGGCTCGGCCGTTCCGTCGCAGTGAAGACGCTCCGGGCCGACATGGCCCGCGATCCGTCCTTCCAGGCCCGCTTCCGTCGTGAGGCACAGTCCGCGGCGTCGCTGAACCACCCCGCGATCGTCGCCGTGTACGACACCGGCGAGGACTACATCGACGGTATCTCCATCCCGTACATCGTGATGGAGTACGTCGAGGGGTCCACCCTGCGCGAGCTGCTGCACTCCGGCCGCCGGCTGCTGCCGGAGCGTGCGCTGGAGATGACCATCGGCATCCTGCAGGCCCTGGAGTACTCGCACCGGGCCGGCATCGTGCACCGCGACATCAAGCCCGCCAACGTCATGCTGACCCGGCAGGGCAACGTCAAGGTCATGGACTTCGGCATCGCGCGGGCGATGGGCGACGCCGGGATGACGATGACGCAGACCTCCGCCGTCATCGGCACCGCCCAGTACCTCTCCCCCGAGCAGGCCAAGGGCGAGCAGGTCGACGCCCGCTCGGACCTCTACTCCACCGGCTGCCTGCTGTACGAGCTGCTGACCGTGCGCCCGCCGTTCGTCGGCGACTCGCCGGTCGCGGTGGCGTACCAGCACGTCCGGGAGGAGGCGCAGCCGCCGTCCGTCTTCGACCCCGAGGTGCGCCCCGAGATCGACGCGATCGTGCTGAAGGCGCTCGCCAAGGACCGCGACTACCGGTACCAGAGCGCCGACGAGATGCGCGACGACATCGAGCGCTTCCTCGACGGCCTGCCGGTGGCCGCCGCCCAGCAGGCCGCCGCGTACGGCATGGGTGCCGCCGGGTACGGCTACGACCAGAACGGCTACCCGCAGCAGCACGACCCGTACGGCCAGACCAACGTGCTGCCGCAGCAGCCCGGCGGCCCCACCACGGTGCTGCCGCAGGCCGGCGGCCAGCCCGGCTACGGCCAGCAGCCCGGCTATCCGGACGACGGCTACGGCCAGACCTACGCCGGCGGCCCGGGCGGCGGCAACGACGGCTACGACGACGGCTACGGCCGCGGTGGCCGGCGCGGCGAGGAGCCGCCGAAGAAGAGCAACACCTCCTGGATCGTGCTGGCGGTCGCTGCCGTGCTGGTCCTGGTCGGCACCTTCTTCGTCGCCCAGGCGATGTTCGCCGACAAGAAGGACACCGCCAAGGAGGCGCCCAAGGTCACGGCGCCGAAGCTGGTGGGCCTGAGCCTGGCCGAGGCCAAGACCGCGGCCCAGCAGGCCGGTCCGAAGCTGGTGGTGACCGAGGGCGAGAAGATCGCCTGCCCAGACTCCAACATCAAGAAGGACCAGGTCTGCACCCAGACCCCGGCGGCCGCCACCCAGGTCGCCGAGACCGCCACGATCACGGTGCAGCTCTCCTCCGGCCCGGCCAAGGCGAGCGTGCCGACCGTGGTCGGCAAGACCAAGGACCAGGCCACCAAGGCGCTCACCGACGCCGGCTTCACCAACGTCACCACCGAGTACAAGGACGACGACACCGCTCCCCAGGAGACGGTCACCGCCCAGGACCCGGCACCCGGTGCGCCCGGTGACCCGACCGCGCCGGTCAAGCTCATCGTCTCGCAGGGCAAGGCCAAGGTCGCCGTCCCCGGCGTGGTCGGCCAGCAGAAGGAGGCCGCGCAGGCCACGCTGGAGAGCGCCGGCTTCCAGGTCGACGCCTCGAAGACCACGACGACCAACGACCCGACCAAGGTCAACACCGTCGCCTCGCAGTCGATCCCGCCGAACAGCAAGGCCCCGGCCAACTCGAAGATCGTCCTGATCGTCTACAAGGCGCCGGACAAGGCCACCGTCCCGCCACTGCAGAACGCCAAGCTCCAGGAGGCGATCGACAAGCTGGGGAAGGCAGGCCTCGGCTACAGCGTGGTCGGCCCGCAGGACCCGAACGCCGTGGTGATGGGCAGCAACCCGCCGGCGGGCACCCAGCTCGACCCGAACACGCAGGTGATCCTGATGACCAAGCCGGCGGAGCCCGCCAAAGGGGGCGACACCCCCAACCCGTCAACCTCTCCCCCCAAAGGGGGGAACCCCTAGCCCCTGGTTCCCCTGGTTCTGAGGCAGACGCCCGAGGGCCCGTCGCAATCACTGCGGCGGGCCCTCGGGCATTCCCGGCGCCCCTGGGGGTTTCCTTCCCGGCGCGCCGGGCGGGACTGTCAGACACCTAGGAGTGGCGCAGCTCCGGCGGCGGCGTGCGCTTGGCGTCCATGTCGTCCACCCGGACCAGGCTGCCCCAGACGGCCATCCGGTAGCGCGAGGTGTAGACGGGAGTGCAGGTGGTCAGCGTGATGTAGCGGCCCGGGCCCTGGTAGCCGGAGCCCTTGGGGACGGGTGCGACGATGCCGGTGTCGTACTTGGACGTCTCCGGCAGGGTGTTGTCGACCTTGTAGACGTACCACTTGTCCTTGGTCTCGACCACGATCGCGTCGCCCTTGTGGACGGCGTCGAGGTCGTGGAACTTCGCCCCGTGGCCGTCCCGGTGCGCGGCCAGCGCGAAGTTGCCGGTCTCGTCCCAGGGCATCGCCGCGCGGTACGGCTGGTCGTACACCCCGGCGACGCCCTCGGCCAGGGTGGCGGTGTCGGTGCCCATCCGGATCAGCACCTGGAAGTCCTTGCCCATCGCCGGGACGTGCAGGAAGCCGACCCCGTCACCCGCGCCGTAGGCCGGGCCGGGCGCGGCGGGAGCACCGGACGCGGCGGGAGCACCGGGGGTGGCGGGAGCACCGGGGGTGGGCGTCGCGCCGGGGGTGGCCGGGGGAGCGGCGGTGGGGCCGGCCGCCCAGGAGCTGCGCAGCTTGTCGGAGGCCTGGGCCGCGGAGGCGTCGGCCTGCACGTTGGTCCACCAGAGCGAGTACGCGACGAAGAGGCCGAGCACCAGGCCCAGGGTGATCAGCAGCTCGCCGAAGACGCCCAGGGCGGCCAGCGCGCGGCCACGCCCCTTGCCGGCGGGCGGGGGCGGGGGTGGTGGGAAGGCCTCCTCGGCCGCCGGTTGCGCCGTCGCGTCCTGGGTCACTCTGCTCCCCCTCGTACCTGTCCACGGGTGCGGCGGCCGTCCGCCGCACCTCCGCTGCCGCTAACCGACCGTGAGACCGGGCGGCTTGCCCTGGCTCCGCGGCCGTTCCTCGATCATCTTGCCAAAGACGATCAGACGGGCCTTGGAGCTGAACTCCGGCGTGCAGGTGGTCAGGGTGATGTACCGGCCGGCCTGGCCGTACCCGGACCCGTTGGGCACCGGCTTGATCACGCTCACGTTGGACGGCGGGGTCTCCGGAATGCCGCCGGTGACCTCGTACGTGTAGTACGCGGTCGCGGTCTCCACCACGATCTTGTCGCCCTTGGTGAGCTGGTTGATGTGCCGGAACGGCTCGCCGTGGGTGTTGCGGTGCGCGGCCAGCGCGAAGTTGCCGGTCTTGTCGGCCGGCATCCCGGTGCCGGTGTAGTGCCCGACCAGGCCCTTGTCGAGCACCGCCGGCTTGGAGGTGCCCTCGGCGATCGGGAACTTCAGGCCCAGCTTCGGCAGGTGGATGATCGCGAAGCCCTTGCCGGGCTCGAAGGTCTCGGGCTTGGCCGGATCCGGCGCCGGCGGCCCGGACGCACCGGGGGCCGGCTGGGCGGCGCCGAACTGCTGCTCCAGCTGGTTGCGGGCGCCGTCGGCGGCCGCATCGGCCTGCACGTTGGTCCACCAGAGCTGGTACGAGACGAACAGCAGCATCACCAGGCCGAGCGTGATGCAGAACTCGCCGACGAACCGGGCGGCCACCACGGCCACCGACTCCTTGGGGCGCGCCGGCCCCCCGGCCGCGGCGCGGCCGCTCGCCCGGCGGCGCCCGCCGCCCGAGCGCACCGACATCCGGCCCTGCGCGGCCCGGCGCCGCTCCGCCCGGCCACCGGCAGGCGGCGCGTCGAGACCGGCGGCGGCCGGCAGGAGACGCAACTGCAGGGTCTGGTCGGCCAGCCAGGGGTACTCGGGCTGGCCCGGACCGTCGGGGCCCTCGGTGCCACCAAGGCCGTCAGGGCCACCAGGGGCGCCCGAGCCGCCCTGCCGGGGCGCCTGGGGCTGCCGGGGCGGTTCGGCCTGCTCGTAGACGCCCCAGGCGTCCTCGGCCCCACCCTGCGCCGGGTGGCCATGCCGAGCGGGGACGGCCCCGCCCTGCGGGAACTGCTGCGCCTGGTACGGGTCGTACTGCTCGTTCTGGCCGCTGTGGCCGCTTTGGCCATACTGCTCGTATTGCGCGCTCCGGCCGTGCTGCGGGCCCTGGCCGTAGCCGTACTGGCCGCCCTCGTGCGGGCCGGCCCCCGACTGGTAACGCCCCTCCGGACGCACCGCGGTCACGCCGCTCAGCCCCGGCCGATCACCGGGGCGAGCCCGGCCGAACGGCCGACGGCCAGCGGATCGCCGCACTCGGCCAGCCAGTTGGCCAGCATCCGGTGCCCGCCCTCGGTGAGCACCGACTCCGGGTGGAACTGCACGCCCTCGACCGGCAGCTCGCGGTGGCGCAGCCCCATGATCACGCCGCTCCCGGTCCGGGCGGTGACCACCAGCTCGTCCGGCACGGTGGCGGGCTCGACCGCCAGCGAGTGGTAGCGGGTCGCGGTGAGCGGCGAGGCCAGGCCTTCGAAGACCCCGCCGTCCTCGTGCTCGACCAGCGAGGTCTTGCCGTGCAGCAGCTCGGGCGCCCGGCCGACCACCGCCCCGTACGCGACCGCGATCGACTGGAGACCCAGGCAGACACCGAAGACCGGAAGCCCGATCGCCGCGCAGTGGTGCACCATCTCGATGCAGACCCCGGCCTCCTCCGGCGCACCGGGCCCGGGGGAGAGCAGCACCCCGTCGAAGCCCGTCGCCCCGTCGCGGCGCACCGCGTGCTCGACCGTCACCTCGTCGTTGCGCACCACCTCGCAGGTGGCGCCGAGCTGGTAGAGGTACTGGACCAGGTTGAAGACGAAGCTGTCGTAGTTGTCGACGACCAGGATGCGGGGCGGGGTCGGCTGGGTGGTCATTCGCGCGCTATCTCCGTGGGATGCGGGGGCTGGGAGGAGGAGCAGGGCCGCCGGTCAGCCGGCGGCGCCGTCGCCGCCGTCCACTGTGACGTCGCCGAAGGGGAGCAGCGGTTCCGCCCACGGGAAGACGTACGTGAAGAGGAGGTAGACCAGCCCCAGGACGAGGAGCAGCGAGATGAAGGCCCGGACCAGGGTGTTCCCCGGAAGGTGACGCCAGATCCAGCCGTACATGGTGCTCCCTCGACGTAACAGACTGGGGTCAAGAGTAGACCCGTGATCCAGGGCCGCGGGGCGGGCTTCCCACAGTGGCACCGGCCCGCTGCCGCCCGGCCGTTGCTGCCCGGCCGTTGCTGCCCGGCCGTTGCCGCCCGTCGCCGGTCCCGCCCGCCCGCGACGGCCCGCCCGCTACTGGCCGCCCGCTACTGGCCGGTCGCTACTGGCCGGTCGCCGAACGCAGGTCGGCGGTGCCGGAGTAGCCGGGCACGGTGAGGTCGCCGCTCTCCTGGACCTTCCAGCCCAGCCCGTACGCCTGCACGTACTGCTGGTAGTTGCGGATCGTCGGGTCCGTCTCCACCGCCGAACGCAGCGCGTCGGTCTTCCCGACCGCCTTGACCACGTAGGGCGGCGAGTAGACCCGGCCCTGGAGCAGCAGGGTGTTGCCGACGCAGCGGACGGCGCTGGTCGAGATCAGCCGCTGGTCCATCACCTGCACGCCCTCCGCGCCGCCGCGCCAGAGCGCATTGACCACCGCCTGGATGTCCTGCTGGTGGATGACCAGATCGTTGACGCCGGGCTCGGGCACCCCGGGGATGCGCGCGGTGGCGTTCGGCGGGGCGTCGTTGAGGGTGACGGTGAGGCCGGGCCCCTGCAGCGGCTCCAGCGCGGCGCCCTGCCGCAGCGCGTCCTGCCGGGAGGCCTCGGCCGGGCTGCCGCCCTGCTGCTCGGTGAGCTCCTGCGAGCGGGCCTGGAGATCGGCGAGCTGCGCCTGCGACTGCTGGTTCTGCGCGCTGCGCTGGCGTATCACGTCGCTGAGGCTGAGCAGCGAGTTGTCGGTGCGCAGGTCGGTCCCGCGGGCGGTCTGCGCGCTGATGTAGAAGAGCAGCCCGGCGAGCGCGAATACGGCGCAGGTCAGGGCACGGCCGACAATTCGGGTGCCGGAGGCACGGGTACGGGCAGGCCGAGGGGGAATCGACAAATTAGTCACCGTACCCTTATCTCCTTCGGACCCGCCGAACCACTACGCTAACGGACGCCGGTGGCATGTGCGGGGGCGGTCCCCATAGCGTTCTCCACAACCGCCACTGCCGGCCGCCCGACCCCCGCTGAAGCCCTGCGCGGTCTCACAGCGCATCGACAGGAGAGCTCCTCGTGCCGAAGTCTCGACTCCGCAAGAAGTCCGATTACACCCCGCCGACCACGGCCGCCGCGGTGAAGATCAGCACGGGCCGCAGCTGGGTAGCCCCCCTGATGCTGGCCCTGTTCCTGGTCGGACTGGTGTGGATCGTCACCTACTACGTGACCAGTGGCAGCTGGCCGGTCGAGAGCTGGCACAACTGGAACATCCTGGTGGGCTTCGGCTTCATCGCGGCGGGGTTCGGCGTCTCCACCCAGTGGAAGTGACGCCGGGGCTCCAGCCCTGAGCGCATTCCGCCGTCCCGGGAGAGTTCCGCCCGGGACGGCGCTGTGGTGCGCCCGGACGTGGTCGTGCGGATCGGCGGCGTGGAGTTCCGCCGCCCGGTTATCCCGCTTATCGCGCTTATCCACATGGTTATCCACACTGGGGAAAAGTCCCACCGGCCTGTGGATAACTCACGCCCGGCGTACTTTCCACACCCCCGCGCGCCGCCCCCCGAATGCCGAACAGTCGCAGCGGGACACGCGTAGAACAGTACCTGGCGATGCACTCGCCCGACTGGCTGTGCACTACTCCCCGCCCGCTGTGGACAAACGTCCGGACGCGTCACCCGCCGTAGCGGGCCATCCCGATCAGGACCATCAGCAGCACCAGGCCCGCCACCGCGGCCACCGTCAGCGCCTGGACGGGCACCCGGCGGTCCCGCGGGGCGTACATCAGCCCGACCGCGGTCAGCGTCCCGGCGATCAGCCCGCCGATATGCGCGCGCCAGTCGATGCCGCTCAGCGAGAAGGTGACGATCAGGTTGAAGACCAGCAGCGCGACCACCGGGCCGAGCGGCGCCCTGACCCGCTTGTACATCACCACGGTGGCGCCGAGCAGGCCGAAGATGGCGCCGGAGGCCCCCAGGGAGTTCATGAAGCCGCCGGCCAGCAGGAAGGCGAAGGCACTGCCGGCCAGGCCCGAAAGCATGTAGACGGCCAGGAAGCGGAGCCGGCCGAGCGCCGTCTCCAGCGTCGGGCCGATCACCCAGAGCATCACCATGTTGGTGGCGATGTGCCAGGGCGCGATGTGCAGGAAGGTCGCGGTCAGCAGCCGGTACCACTGGTCCGGCCCGGCCGCGACGCCGTACGGGAAGCCGGTGATCTGCGGGCCCACGCTGAACAGCGAGAGGTCCTCGGACAGCCACGGCTTGAGCACATAGGCGGCGAGGACGAAGACCACCAGGTTGATCCCGATCAGGGCCTTGGTGACCAGCGCACCGTCCGCGGCCGGCTGCCCGCCGAACCGGGTGGTCGCCTGTCGCACCTCCCGGTTAGCGCCGTGGACGCACTCCGGGCAGTGGAAGCCCACCGAGGCGTTCACCATGCACTGCGGGCAGATCGGCCGGCCGCACCGGGAACAGCCGATCCCGGTCTCCTGCTCGGGGTGCCGGTAGCAGCGCGCCAGGCCGGCCCCGCCCTCGGGCCCCGGGGTCCGGTCCGTCGGCGGCCTGGGCTCGTCCGGGAGCATCAGCGGTTTCCCCTTCTCGCACGCCTGCTACGCAATCCCCGCGGCGCCCCGCCGAACGGGGTACCACCGGGATCGCCAGCGTACTGCGGCGCGATCGGCCGCGGGCGATCCCCGGCGTCTCCTCTTCTCGTCCCTGCCCCGCCTCCCCGCCTCGCCGCTTTCCCCGTCTGCTCCGCTGCGCCCGCCCCGCGTACGGCCCATCCCGGAGTGCTGTGGGACAAAACAGCATGCATGATCAGCATTCAGGTGGATATGTGCATAAAGGACGCCACCCAGGAGGAGAGACTCGTGACCCGTTTGGACTCAGCTCGTGAGACGGCCGGCAAGACCCGGGACACCCTCGCGCCCTACGCCGCCACCGCCAAGGAAACCGCGGCGCAGCTCGCGGACGGCGCGAAGCAGCGGCTGGGCCCCGCCCTGGACTCGATCGGGCCGAAGGCCGCCCACGCCGCCCACAACGCCCGCGTCCAGTACGACAAGCGCATCGCCCCGCAGCTCGGCCACGCCTTCGCCAGCCTGCCGCCCGAGGCCCAGCAGAACGCGCTCAAGGCCCTGCACCGCGCCCAGGAGGCCGCTCTGGCCGCCCGGCTCTCCGCGGCCCACGCCGCCGACCAGGCCCGCGCCACCGTCGGCCCGAAGGTCGCCAACGTGGTCGACGGGGCCCGCGCCACCGTCGTCCCCGTCGCGCAGGAGGCCCAGACCCGCGGTGCCGCCGCGCTGACCGCCCTGCACGGCCACGTCACGTCCGCCGAGATCAGCGACCTGGCCGCCCGGAACCTCAAGAAGGAGCACCGCAACAGCTGGGCCACCGGCCTGGCGGTGGCCGGCGCCCTCGCGATCGGCAGCGGCATCGTGGCCTGGCAGTGGTGGCGCCACCACGGCAACCCCGAGTGGCTGGTCGAGCCGCCGGACGCCGAGCGGACCCCGGCCACCGGCTCCTCCGGCGCCCACGCCGCGAGCACCGCCGCCGGCCCGGCCGACACCCCGGTGAACGGCTCAACAGCCGGGTCCGCCTCCGGCGGCACCACCGACGCCGCCGCGGCCCGTGGCGAGGCCGACGCCGGCGCCGACGCCCCCAAACCCGGCCCGACGCCCGGCAAGCCGGCCCCCGGCGACGAGCGCCCGAAGCCGCACGACCCGCGCAAGCCGCACTGACCGGCGGCCATGGCCACCCGCCCCGCAAACGCCGATCGGCCGCTGACCCGAATTCAGGTCAGCGGCCGATCGGCTGTTCCACTGTGGAGCTTAGGAGACTCGAACTCCTGACATCTGCCTTGCAAAGGCAGCGCTCTACCAACTGAGCTAAAGCCCCTCGACGGCACTGTGCGCACCGCCGGGCACTAGCGTACCGGGTTCCGGCGCGAATCCCACGCCCTCCCCGGCACCTACTGCCCGAACGGTGCCAGGAAGCCGGCGGGCCCGGTCATCCGACCGGGCCTACCGGCCCGGGAGACGCCGTGCGGCGCCTCCGAAGATCGTCGATCGTCAGATCGTCCGGGTCCTCAGCGACCGGCCGGGACCGGGTCGGTGGCCTCGGTCCACAGGTCCTGCTCGGCGCGGTCCGCCTGGACCTGACGGTAGACAAAGAAGCCGCCGAGGGCGACCAGGGCGACCAGGAGAAGCTTCTTCACCGCGGGACCTCGTCCTTCTTGCGTAGCGGACTCAACAGCCGTGCCCCGACCGGACGGCCGGGTCGACGAGTCCATGAATTGTTACGAGCACGAACGGGCTGCCGGGTGCCAGACTGCCCTTGCGGCCGATGATACACACCGGTGTCCCAATCGTGACCAGCCACCGCTGCCTCCAACCAACCGGTCCGGCCGGAGGATTGACGCCACACCTTCTGTCGTACGGTCGGCCCGGCCCGAGCCGGGCCCAAAGCCGGCCCGGGCCCGTCCCCCGCCACGTCCGAGCCAGGCCCGATCCCGGCCCGTCCCACGCCACGGGATCCGGTGCGACTTCCGCGCCCACAGCGCCGGCCGGTCGACGAAGGCCGGCGCGACCAGCGCACAGGCCAGCTCGGGAATGCTCATCGCCCGGAACAACGCCATACCGCCACCACCTCTCCACCTGCCCTACCCGTACAACCCCCGGGACGGGCACGCGGTTCCACCAGGCGGCCGCGGAAACGCCGAAGGGCCCGGAGCGAGATCGCTCCGGGCCCTTCGCGGTGGTGGGCCTAACAGGACTTGAACCTGTGGCCTCTTCCTTATCAGGGAAGCGCTCTAACCGTCTGAGCTATAGGCCCTTGCCGCACTGAAAGATTAGCGGACCGACGGCCGATCTCCAAAATCCGGTCCGGCAGGGCTCGCGGCAGGGCTCTGCTGGTGAGGGGCGGTGGCGGGGCGGAGCAGCCACTCCTCGCGGGTCGCGGGGAGGTGGGCGGTGCCGTCGGGACCGGTGCGGACGGCGAGGATCTGGTTCACGCCGATCCGGTTCTCCTCGAAGGCGAGCGCCGAGGCCGCCATGTAGAGCCGCCAGACCCGGGCCCGCCCGCGGCCGGCCAGGCGGACCGCCTCCGTCCAGCGCGCCTCCAGGTTGGCCACCCACTCGCGCAGGGTCAGCCCGTAGTGCTCGCGCAGTGACTCGACGTCGCGCACCTCGAAGCCGGCCTCCTCCAGCCGGGCCACGGTGGAACCGACGGGGGAGAGCTCGCCGTCCGGGAAGACGTAGCGGTCGATGAACGGGCTGGGGCGGTACGGCTCGCCGGGGTGGTCGGGGCGGCGGGCGATCTGGTGGTTGAGCAACCGGCCTCCGGGCACCAGCAGCCGGTAGAGACCCTCGGCGTAGACGCGGTACTGCGCGGCGCCGACGTGCTCGGCCATGCCGACGCTGGAGATCGCGTCGAACGGGCCGTCCGGGATCTCCCGGTAGTCCTGCAGGCGGATCTCCACCTGGCCGGCCAGGCCGGCCTCCTCGACCCGGTGACGGGCCAGCGCGACCTGCTCGGCGGAGATGGAGACGCCGACCGCCGTGACGCCGTAGTGCCGGGCCGCGTGCAGCACCAGCGAGCCCCAGCCGCAGCCGACGTCCAGCAGGCGCATCCCGGGCCGCAGGCCGAGCTTGCGGCAGATGAGGTCGAGCTTGGCCTCCTGGGCAGCCTCCAGGCTCTTCGCGGCGGGCTCCCAGTAGGCGCAGGAGTACACCATCGACGAGCCCAGCACGAGGCCGTAGAAGTCGTTGCCGACGTCGTAGTGGTGGCTGATGGCCGCGCGGTCCCGGCCACGGCTGTGCAGCCGTCCCTGGCCCGTCCCGGCCTCCTCCGGCGGCGGGGCGGGCTGCGGGCCCAGCGCACCGGCCCGCAGCAGGGCCCCCAGCGCCCGGCGGCCCTCGGGGCCGAGGACGTCGCCCGGGCCCAGCCGCAGCCGGCGGATCTCGGGGAGCTCGGAGAACTGCGCCACGGCCGTCAGCACCTCGTAGAGGTCGGTACCGGGGGCTACTTCGAGGTCCCCCGCGACATAGGCCCGGGCCAGGCCCAGCTCGCCCGGCTGCCACAGCAGTCGGCGCAGCGCGCGCCGGTTGCGCAGCACGACGGTGGGCGCCCCCGGCGGCCCGGCCGTGCTGCCGTCCCAGATCTGCACCCGCAGCGGAACCGGGAGCCCCAGGAGCCCCTCCAGGGCCTCGACCAGTTGCTTTGCGAGCTGAGCCATCGCGCGCCTCCGTCCAGCCGTACCTGCACAGCCGTACCAGCCCCGGCCGGTCGGGCCGGGGGGCGGCCAGCGGCAGTCGGAAACTCGGAACGAGCGCACCCAGCAAATCCCACCGCGGCGGACACCGATCCGGGCGGCACGCCGCGGGGGCCGGGTGTCACCCGAATGCCGACGGGCCCCGCAGGCTGAAACAGCCTGCGGGGCCCGCTCATTCCGTCCGCGGAGGAAATTCTGACCGAGGGTCAGTCCTCTTCGGCGAGGGTCAGCTCGATGCCGCCGGTGAAGCCGGCCGCGGCGTTGTAGATGAACGCCGACAGCGTGGAGAGCGCGGTGAGCAGCACCACGTCGACCACCGCGATCAGCGAGGTGAAGGTCATCACCTTGCCGAACCCGACGTAGTCCATCAGGTTGATGCCGCTGTTCGGGGCCTCACCGGCGGTGACCTCCTTGAGGGTCTTCGTCAGCGAGTCGAAGACGCCGAGCGAGTCCAGCGTCATCCACAGCACGGCGGCCGCCACGATGATGATGATCCCGACCGCCACCGACAGCAGGAAGCTGACCTTCATGACCGACCACGGGTCGGCCTTGGTCACCCGCAGCCGGGCCTTGCGGGTCCGGCCCAGGCCGGACCCGGCCGCGGCCGGCGCGGCGGCCGGCCGGCGCGGGGCACCGCCCGCGACGGGCGTGCCGCCGGGCGGGGTGTTACCGCTGACCCGGGTGCCCCGGGGCGGCGTCGGCTGCCCCTTGGCGTACGTGGTCGGCTGCGAGAACCCGCCCGAACCCGGCGCCGGCGCGCTCGGCGGCGGAGGCGTGGCCGACTGGCCGCCGTACGTCGCCCCGCCGCCCTGGCCCGCCGCACCGACCGGTGGCATCAGCGAGGTGGACGAGGCCGGGTGCTCGGCCGGCGGCTGCGGCACCCCGTAGCCCCCGCCGCCCTGTGCTGCGCCCGGACGGCCGCCGGTGGCTCCTCCCGCAGCACCCGTGGCTCCACTCACTGGTCCTCCCGCACTTCCCACCAGGACGGCGGCACCGCCCTGCGTCGTCACTCGTCATCCAGCGCCCGGCGGGATTGCCCGGAACTGGTCGGCGGCCGGTGCCACCGCGCCCCTTCTCTGGACGCGGCGGCACCGGCTGCGGTTCGGATCAGGCCTGGGCGTCCTCGCCGCCGGCCGCCGTCTCCGTACCCTCGGCCACCTCGGGGGACTCGGCGCCTTCGACCTCGTCCTCCACCGACTCCTCGTCCTCGGCCTCCGCGTTGCGGGCCATGCCCACGACCGCGTCGCGCTTTCCGAGGTTGATCAGTTGGACGCCCATGGTGTCACGTCCGGTTTCACGAACCTCGGAAACCCTCGTGCGGATCACCCCACCCGACAGGGTGATCGCCATGATCTCGTCGCTGTCGTCGACCACCAGGGCGCCGACCAGCGAACCGCGGCCCTCGACGATCTTCGCCGCCTTGGTGCCGTAGCCACCGCGTCCCTGGACACGGTACTCGTCCACCCCGGTGCGCTTGGCGTAGCCGCCGTCGGTGGCGGTGAAGACGTACGTGCCCGGTCGGACGACGTTCATCGAGAGCAGCTCGTCGTCCTCGCGGAAGGCCATGCCCTTGACGCCGGAGGTGGCGCGGCCGGTGGGCCGGAGCGCGTCGTCGGTGGCGGTGAACCGGATCGACTGGGCCTTCTTGGAGACCAGCAGCAGGTCGTCCTCGGCGGAGACCAGCTCGGCACCGATCAGCTCGTCGTCCCGGCCCTGCTCGTCCTGGCGCAGGTTGATCGCGATCAGGCCGCCGGAGCGCGGGGAGTCGTAGTCCTTCAGCGCGGACTTCTTCACCAGTCCGGCCCGGGTGGCGAGGACGAGGTAGGGCTTGTCCTCGTAGGTGCGCACGGCCATCACCTGGGTGATGTGCTCCTCCGGCTGGAAGGCCAGCAGGTTGGCCACGTGCTGGCCGCGGGCGTCGCGCCCGGCGTCGGGCAGCTCGTAGCCCTTGGCGCGGTAGACCCGGCCCTTGTTGGTGAAGAACAGGATCCAGTTGTGCGTCGTCGTCACGAAGAAGTGGTCGACGATGTCGTCCTGCTTCAGCTGGGCACCGCGCACGCCCTTGCCGCCGCGCTTCTGCGAACGGTAGAGGTCGGAGCGGGTCCGCTTGACGTAGCCGCCACGGGTGATGGTGACGACGATGTCCTCCTCGGCGATGAGGTCCTCGATGGAGAGGTCGCCGTCGGAGGGGATGAGGGTCGAGCGCCGCTCGTCGCCGTACTTCTCGACGATCGCGGTGAGCTCCTCGGAGATGATCTCCCGCTGGCGGACCGGGGAGGCCAGGATCGCGTTGTACTCGTCGATCTTGCGCTGCAGCTCGTCGTGCTCGTCCATGATGCGCTGGCGCTCCAGGGCGGCCAGCCGGCGCAGCTGCATCTCCAGGATCGCGTTGGCCTGGAGCTCGTCGATGGTGAGCAGGTTCATCAGGCCGCTGCGGGCCGCGTCGGCCGACTCGGAGGCCCGGATCAGCGCGATGACCTCGTCGATCATGTCCAGCGCCTTGAGCAGGGCGCGCAGGATGTGCGCGCGCTCCTCGGCCTTGCGCAGCCGGAACCGGGTACGCCGGACGATGACGTCGACCTGGTGGTTGACCCAGTGCCGGATGAAGGCGTCCAGCGAGAGCGTGCGCGGCACGCCGTCGACCAGGGCCAGCATGTTGGCGCCGAAGTTGGTCTGCAGGTCGGTGTGCTTGTAGAGGTTGTTCAGCACCACCTTGGCGACGGCGTCGCGCTTGAGCACGATCACCAGGCGCTGGCCGGTGCGCGAGGAGGACTCGTCGCGGACGTCGGCGATGCCGGCGACCTTGCCGTCCTTGACCAGGTCCGCGATCTTCAGCGCGAGGTTGTCCGGGTTGACCTGGTACGGCAGCTCGGTGATCACCAGGCACTGGCGGCCCTGGATCTCCTCGACCTCGACCACCGCGCGCATGGTGATCGAGCCGCGCCCGGTCCGGTACGCCTCCTCGATCCCGCGGCGGCCGACGATCAGGGCGCCGGTCGGGAAGTCCGGGCCCTTGATCCGCTCGATCAGGGCCTCCAGCAGCTCCTCGTTGGAGGCATCCGGGTGCTCCAGCGCCCAGAGCGCGCCGGAGGCGACCTCGCGGAGGTTGTGCGGCGGGATGTTGGTGGCCATGCCGACCGCGATGCCGGTGGCACCGTTGATCAGCAGGTTGGGGATGCGCGCGGGCAGGACGGTGGGCTCCTGCGAGCGGCCGTCGTAGTTGGCGGCGAAGTCGACGGTCTCCTCGTCGATGTCGCGCATCATCTCCATGGCCAGCGGCATCATCTTGCACTCGGTGTAGCGCATGGCCGCGGCCGGGTCGTTGCCCGGCGAGCCGAAGTTGCCGTTGCCGTCCACCAGCGGCATCCGCAGCGACCACGGCTGGGCCAGGCGGACCACGGTGTCGTAAATCGAGGTGTCGCCGTGCGGGTGGTAGTTGCCCATGACGTCGCCGACGACGCGGGCGCACTTGTAGTAGCCCTTCTCGGGGCGGTACCCGCCGTCGTACATCGCGTAGAGCACGCGCCGGTGCACCGGCTTGAGGCCGTCGCGGACCTCGGGCAGCGCGCGGCTCACGATCACGCTCATCGCGTAGTCGAGGTAGGAGCGCTGCATCTCGGTCTCGAGCTCGATCGGCTCGACCCGGGACACGAAGGTGTCGATGGCGGTGCTGGCGTCCGGCTGCTCGCCGTCGGGACGGTTGTCGTCGACCACTGGTGGTCAGTTTCCTTTCACGCGTGACTGGACTGTGCTGGCAGGGGCGGGCCCCGTCACACGTCCAGGAAGCGGACGTCCTTGGCGTTGCGCTGGATGAAGGAGCGGCGGGCCTCGACGTCCTCGCCCATCAGGACGGAGAAGAGGTCGTCGGCGCGGGCCGCGTCCTCCAGGGTGACCTGCATGAGCAGACGGTGGGCCTGGTCCATGGTGGTGACGCGCAGCTCCTCGGCGTTCATCTCGCCGAGACCCTTGAACCGCTGGATCGCGTCGTCCTTGGGCAGCCGGCGCCCGGCCGCCACGCCCGCGGCGATGGTGGCGTCGCGCTCACGGTCGGAGTAGACGTAGTCGAAGTCGTCCTTGCCCCACTTGATCTTGTACAGCGGCGGCATCGCCAGGTACACGTACCCGGACTCGACCAGCGGCCGCATGAAGCGGAACAGCAGGGTGAGCAGCAGGGTGCGGATGTGCTGCCCGTCGACGTCGGCGTCCGCCATCAGGACGATCTTGTGATAGCGGAGCTTGGACTCGTCGTAGTCCTCCTGGATGCCGCAGCCGAAGGCCGAGATCAGCGCCTGGACCTCGGTGTTCTGCAGCACCTTGTCGATCCGGGCCTTCTCGACGTTCAGGATCTTGCCGCGGATCGGCAGGATGGCCTGGATGCGCGGGTCGCGGCCCTGCTTGGCGGAGCCGCCGGCGGAGTCACCCTCGACGATGAAGATCTCGCACTCGGACGGGTCCTTGGACTGGCAGTCGCTAAGCTTGCCCGGCAGCGAGGCGGATTCCAGCAGGCCCTTGCGACGGGTCAGGTCGCGCGCCTTGCGGGCGGCGACGCGCGCGGTGGCGGCCTGGATGGACTTGCGGATGATGTCCGCGGCCTCGTTGGGGTTGCGGTCCAGCCAGTCGTTCAGCTGCTCGTGGACGACCCGCTGGACGAAGGTCTTCGCCTCGGTGTTGCCCAGCTTGTCCTTGGTCTGGCCCTCGAACTGCGGCTCGCCGAGCTTGACCGAGATGATCGCGGTCAGACCCTCGCGGATGTCCTCGCCGGAGAGGTTGTCGTCCTTCTCGCGGAGCAGCTTCTTGTCCCGCGCGTAGCGGTTCACCAGGCCGGTCAGCGCGGCGCGGAAGCCCTCCTCGTGGGTACCGCCGCCGTGCGTGTGGATGGTGTTGGCGAAGGAGTAGACACCCTCGGTGTACGAGGAGTTCCACTGCATCGCGACCTCCACCGAGATCGTCTTCTCCTTGTCCTCCGCCTCGAAGTCGATGACCGAGGGGTGGATCACCTCGCCCTTGCGGGAGTTGAGGTGGGCGACGAAGTCGGCGATACCGCCGTCGTACCGGTACGTGACGGAGAGCGGCTTGCCCTCCTCGTCGGCGTGCTCCGGACGCTCGTCGGTCAGCGAGATGGTCAGTCCCTTGTTGAGGAACGCCATCTCCTGGAAGCGCCGGGAGAGCGTCTCGAAGGAGTAGACCGTGGTCTCGAAGATGTCCGGGTCCGCCCAGAAGGTGACGCTGGTGCCCGTCCGGTCGGTCGCCTCGTGCTGTGCCAGCGCCGCGGTCGGCACGCCCTGCTTGTACTCCTGCGTCCAGCGGTGGCCGGCCGTGTGGATCTCCACCGCCAGCCGGGTGGAGAGCGCGTTGACCACCGAGACGCCGACGCCGTGCAGACCGCCGGAGACCGCGTAACCGCCGCCGCCGAACTTGCCGCCCGCATGCAGGACGGTCAGCACGACCTCGACGGCGGGCTTGTCCTGGCCCGGGACGATGCCGACCGGGATACCGCGGCCGTTGTCCACCACCCGTACCGCACCGTCGAGCAGGATCGTGACCTCGATGGTGTCGGCGTGCCCGGCCATGGCCTCGTCGACGGAGTTGTCCACCACCTCCTGCACCAGGTGGTGCAGGCCGCGCTCACCGGTCGAGCCGATGTACATGCCGGGGCGCTTGCGGACGGCGTCGAGGCCCTCCAGCACCTGGATCGCGTTGGCGTCGTAGGGCTGCCCTGTCACGGGGTCGGTGGATTCTGGGGTCTGGCTGGAGTTGCCGGAATCGGCCACGAAGCGCCCTCTCTGGCACAGCACGGGCCGCATCCCCGCCCCGGGACGGGCAGGCGTGCGACCACGGCGTTTCGACTCGGTTGCTACTAGCAACAGTGTTTGGCTTTCAGTCTACCGGTACGACTGACAGAGATGGGCGTTTGGCAGCCCCTGAGGGCAGATATACCGCCCTGAATCCCCTCTGCACATGTCCCGATACTCGCCCCGGGGGCTCAGAGCGCCTGGAAGGGCCGTCAGGGGTTCCGGAAGATCCCGGTCCGCTCGACGCCGCGCCGGCCGCGGTCAGCCCCAGGTGTCGCCCGGCCCCTTGCTGCCCGGCGCGCGCAGCCGGCCGTAGCCGCGGACCGGCGCGGCCGGGCCCAGCACCTTGATCGTCTTCACCGTGCCGTGGCCGAGCTCGTGGTTCAGACGGGCCACCAACTGCCGTGCCAGCCAGCGGAGTTGGGTGGCCCAGGCGGTGGAGTCGCACTGCACGGTGAGCACCGCGGCCTCGTCGTCGTAGGAGGTGGGCGCGCAGTGCGCGGCGATGTCCGGGCCGACGATCTGCGGCCAGCGGCCCATCACCCCGCCGACCGCGGCCGAGGACTCCCAGCCCCGCTCGGTCAGCAGCCGGTTCAGCGCCGCCCCCAGCGGCACCGGGTCACGGCCGTCCGAACGGGCGCCGCTGCGCAGGCCGGTCCGCTTCGCCTCACGCTTCTCCCGGACCTGCTCCCCGCGCTGGCGGGCCTGCGCCCGGGCCGCCCGCAGCGCCGAGCGGGCCAGGTCGGCGCCGGTTGGGCCGCCGGCGGCCGGATCGGCGCCGACCGGCTGCGGGGGGTTCTCGGCCGGCTCGCTCACGGCGATCTCCTATCCCCAGGCTGTGGACAACGGTGAGCCGTCCAGCGTACGGGAGCGGGAGGGCGGCGGGCGGCCGGTGCACAGGCTGTGCACGGGCGGAAAGTGTGAGGGTGTGAGGGGGGCCACTGTCGCGGAGGGCCGGGGGCGGACGCCGGGGCGGATGTCAGGGGCCGGAAGCAGGGGCGGGTTTCAGGCGTCGACCCGGCGCACCGCGCCGTCGGCCACCGTGTACCGGGCCCCGGCCAGGGCCTTCGGCACGTCCTCCGCGACCGCCGCGGTGACCAGCACCTGCTCGCCGCCGGCCACCAGCTCGGCCAGCCGGTCCCGGCGGGTGGCGTCCAGCTCGGCGAAGACGTCGTCCAGGATCAGCACCGGCTCCCCGCCGTCGGCGCGCAGCAGCTCGTACGAGGCCAGCCGCAGGGCCAGCGCGAACGACCAGGACTCGCCGTGGCTGGCGTAGCCCTTGGCGGGCAGCGGTCCGAGTCTGAGCACCAGCTCGTCGCGGTGCGGACCGACCAGCGTGATCCCGCGCTCGACCTCCTGCTTGCGGACGGCCTGGAGAGCCTGGAGGAGCTGCTCCTCGGCCTGCTCACGGCTGGACGGCAGCTCGCCCTCGAAGGAGCTGCGGTACTCCAGCGCGGTCTCGCCCCCGGTGGGCGCGAGCTGCCCGTACGCGGCCGCCACCAGCGGCTGCAGGGCGGCCACCAGCTGGATCCGGAAGGCGGTCAACTCGGCTCCGGCGCGCGCCAGATGGCCGTCCCAGACCTCCAGGGTGGAGAGGTCGGCACCCTTGCCGCCACCGGCCCGGCGGGCCATCGCGGCGGTTTTCAGCAGCGCGTTGCGCTGCTTGAGCACCCGTTCGTAGTCCTGCCGGACCCCGGCCAGCCGGGGGGCACGGGCGGTCAGCAGCTCGTCCAGGAAGCGCCGGCGCTCGCCCGGGTCGCCCTTGACCAGGGAGAGGTCCTCGGGGGCGAACAGCACGGTGCGCAGCAGGCCCAGCACGTCGCGCGGACGGACGTTGTCCGAACGGTTGATCCGGGCCCGGTTGGCCTTGCCCGGAGCGATCTCCAGCTCCACCAGGGTGGAGCGGCCACGGTCCACCACGGAGGTGCGGATCACCGCCCGCTCGGCGCCCAGCCGGATCAGCGGCGCGTCGGTGGCGACCCGGTGGCTGCCCAGGGTGGCGACGTAGCCGATCGCCTCGACCAGGTTGGTCTTGCCCTGGCCGTTCGGCCCGACGAAGGCCGTCACGCCCGGGTCGAGGGGCACCTCGGCCCGGGCGTACGACCGGAAATCGGCGAGCGACAGATGCGCGACGTGCATGGCTGTGGACTGCGCTCGCCTTCTGTGACTGTGTCATCCGGGGGACGACCCCCGGCCCCCGACCGGTACTGGGACTACTTCGACTCGACCGCGTGGCCGCCGAACTGGTTGCGCAGCGCGGCGATCATCTTCATCTGCGGCGAGTCGTCCTGGCGGGAGGCGAAGCGGGCGAAGAGCGAGGCGGTGATCGCCGGCAGCGGCACGGCGTGGTCGATCGCGGCCTCGACGGTCCAGCGGCCCTCGCCGGAGTCGGCGGCCCAGCCCTTGAGCTTGGCCAGGTGCTCGTCGTCGTCCAGGGCGCGGACGGCCAGGTCGAGCAGCCAGGAGCGGATGACGGTGCCCTCCTGCCAGCTGCGGAAGACCTCGCGCACGTCGGTGACCTCGGGGGCGGCCTCCAGCAGCTCCCAGCCCTCGGCGAAGGCCTGCATCATCGCGTACTCGATGCCGTTGTGGACCATCTTGGCGAAGTGGCCGGCGCCGACCGCGCCCGCGTGCACCGAGCCGAAGTCGCCCTCGGGCTTGAGCGCGTCGAAGACCGGCTGGACCTTGGCGACGTGCTCGGCGTTGCCGCCGTACATCAGCGCGTAGCCGTTCTCCAGGCCCCAGACACCGCCGGAGACGCCGCAGTCGACGAAGCCGATGCCCTTGGCGGCCAGCGCCTCGGCGTGCTTGATGTCGTCCGTCCAGCGGGAGTTGCCGCCGTCGACCACCACGTCGCCGGGGGAGAGCAGCTCGGCGAGTTCGTCCACGGTCGCCTGGGTGGCGGCGCCGGCCGGGACCATGACCCAGACCACGCGCGGGCCCTGGAGCTTGGTGACGAGCTCCTGGAGGCTCTCGACGTCGGAGATGTCCGGGTTGCGGTCGTAGCCGATGACGGTGTGGCCGGCGCGGCGGATCCGCTCGCGCATGTTGCCGCCCATCTTGCCGAGACCGATGAGGCCGAGCTCCATGACCAAGTCCTTACCTGTGATGACCTGTGGTGACGTGCCTGCCGACGGCGCCGTTGCCGCGCTGCCCTGAGCCTACGCGCTGAAGTGACACGGCCTCCCCCGGTCGGGGCCCGACCGGGGGAGGCCGTCCACAGGCTGTGCACAGCCTGTGGGTATCAGCGGTGAGGTCAGCCGGAGAGGCGGACCGGCATGATCAGGTACTGGTAGGCCTCGTCCGCCTCGGTGTCGACCGAGGCCTTGCCGCTGAGCAGGGCCGGCTTGGTCGGCGTGGTGAAGCTCAGCTGGGCGTAGGCGGAGTCGATGGCCTTGAGGCCCTCCTCCAGGTAGCCCGGGTTGAAGGCGATCGAGATGGCGTCGCCCTCCAGGGAGGCGTCGATCCGCTCGGTGGCCTGGGCGTCGTCGCCCGAGCCGGCCTCCAGCGTCAGGACGCCCTCCTCGAAGTTCAGCCGGACCGGGGTGTTGCGCTCGGCGACCAGCGAGACGCGCTTGAGCGCCTCCAGGAAGGGCTGGGTCTGGATCGCGGCGATCGCGTTGAACTCGGTCGGGAAGAGGCTGCGGAACTTGGGGAACTCGCCCTCCAGCAGCCGCGTGGTCGTCCGGCGGCCGGCGCCCTCGAAGCCGATCAGGCCTTCGCCCGCGCCGCCCGAGGAGAGGGCGATCGAGACGTTGTCGCCGCTGCCCAGGGACTTGGCGATGTCCTGCAGGGTCTTGGCGGGCACCAGGGCGACCGCGGAGATGTCCGGCTGCTCGGGCTTCCAGAGCAGCTCGCGGACGGCGAAGCGGTAGCGGTCGGTGGCGGCCAGGGTGATCCGGTCGCCCTCGATCTCGACCCGGACACCGGTGAGCACCGGCAGGGTGTCGTCGCGGCCTGCGGCCACCGCGGCCTGGCTGACGGCCGAGGCGAAGACGTCGCCGGGGACGGTGCCGGTGGCGGTCGGCATCTGGGGCAGGGCCGGGTACTCGTCCACCGGGAGGGTGGGGAGGGTGAACCGGGAGCTGCCGCAGACCACGCTGACCCGCTGGCCGTCGGTGGAGATCTCCACAGGCCTGTTGGGAAGGTTGCGCGAGATGTCGTTCAGCAGCCGGCCGGAGACCAGCACGGTGCCGGCCTCCTCGATGTCGGCCTCCAGCTCGACCCGGGCCGAGACCTCGTAGTCGAAGCCGGACAGCGCCAGGCTGCCGTCCTGTGCCGTCAGCAGCAGGCCGGCCAGCACCGGCACCGGCGGCCGTGCCGGGAGGCTGCGGGCAGCCCAGGCCACCGCCTCCGCGAGGACGTCACGCTCCACCCGGAACTTCACCGGTAACCGCCTCCTGGATCGAGCGCTCCCGCTCGCACGTCTGGTTCTTCTGATCTTGGTCTTCGGTGCGCCTGGCCGCCGAGCTCTGCCACTCCGCTTCCGGTCGCCGAGGACAGTCTGACGTACTCCACCGACAGACGGGGCAGACGGGCGGAAGCAAGCCGAACAGATGTCGGGGTCCGGTTGTCCACAGATTTCGAGCCCACCCGCTTTTGAACGAGTCGACTGGTCTATAGGTGTAGCAGTAGTAGTAGGGCCTGTGGAAACCGTGGATAACCCCGTTTTCGCAGGTCAAGCCCGGTTTTTTGTCCACAGGAGGTGTGGACGGCGGCTGTGGACGGACACGGGCTGCTGTGGACAGCGGAGCGTTACCCACAGGCCACGGTCGGTATCCACAGGTTATCCCCAGCGCTGTCCCCAGATCCGGGCCCGGTTATCCACGGGCGCCGGTCAACATTACGTGACGCCTTTCACACCAGGGCATGAACGCTACCTCACGGTTGTCGAACTGTGGACCCAGCTGTGGACAACCTGGGGATAACCCGGACGGCCCTGGGGACAACCGGTGGATAACCCGGACGGCCCACTGACGGCCCGCCAATTGTCCACACCCTGTGGATAACCGTTGTGCACAAGTCCACAGGCACCTGACCTGCGCGGAAGAGCGTAGCGGCGGTCGGCCTGTGGAGGAATTCTGGATAACTCGGGACTCCCCGGCCTGTGGACGGTGGAGAAGCGGCTCCGGCTGTGGACAACTGCCCTGCGCGCCCGGCGGGTTCGAATCCCCGGTCAGATGTTCGATGCGGCCTGTGGGCCGGCGGAGCGTCCGTCACCCGCATCCCTGCCCAGCGAATCGGCGGTGCACACCTGTGGATATGCCGAAAGGGCGTCAGGATGGCTCCTGACGCCCTTCAACGGCCCTGGGCGGACTAGCTCTTGATGCGGTTGGTCAGCTCGGTCACCTGGTTGTAGATCGAGCGGCGCTCGGCCATCAGGGACCGGATCTTGCGATCGGCGTGCATCACCGTGGTGTGGTCGCGGCCGCCGAACTGGGCGCCGATCTTCGGCAGCGAGAGGTCGGTCAGCTCGCGGCAGAGGTACATGGCGATCTGGCGGGCCGTCACCAGCACCCGGCTGCGCGAGGAGCCGCAGAGGTCGTCCACACCCAGCCCGAAGTACGCGGCGGTCTGCTGCATGATGACCTGCGCGGTGATCTCCGGGCCGGCGTCCTCGTCCCCGCCCGGGATGAGGTCCTTGAGGACGATGCCGGCCAACTCCAGGTCCACCGGGGCCCGGTTGAGGTTGGCGAAGGCGGTGACCCGGATCAGGGCGCCTTCCAACTCCCGGATGTTGCGGGTGATTCGGGAGGCGATGAACTCCAACACGTCCGCCGGGGCGTTCAGTTGCTCCTGGATCGCCTTCTTGCGCAGGATCGCGATCCTGGTCTCCAGCTCCGGCGGGGTGACGTCGGTGATCAGCCCCCACTCGAAGCGGTTGCGGAGCCGGTCCTCCAGCGTGATCAGCTGCTTGGGCGGCCGGTCCGAGGAGAGCACGATCTGCTTGTTGGCGTTGTGCAGGGTGTTGAAGGTGTGGAAGAACTCCTCCTGCGTGGACTCCTTGCTCGCCAGGAACTGCACGTCGTCCACGAGCAGGATGTCCATGTCCCGGTAGCGCTTGCGGAACGCGTCCGCCTTGCCGTCCCGGATCGAGTTGATGAACTCGTTGGTGAACTCCTCCGAGGACACGTAGCGCACCCGGGTCCCCGGGAAGAGGCTGCGCGAGTAGTGCCCGATGGCGTGCAGCAGGTGGGTCTTGCCCAGCCCGGACTCGCCGTAGATGAAGAGCGGGTTGTACGCCTTGGCCGGGGCCTCGGCGACCGCCACCGCCGCCGCGTGCGCGAAGCGGTTGCTCGCGCCGATGACGAAGGTGTCGAACAGGTACTTGGGGTTCAGCCGGGCTGCCGGCTCGTCCTTGCGGGAGCCGCCGGCCGGGGGAGCGCCGGGCGGGGCCGGGACGCCGGGCACGGCCGGGCGGTCGGTGGCGCGCTCGGCGGGGCCCTTGTCCGAGGGGCGGCCGGGGGCCGGGCGGGCCGCGGGGGAGCGGCGGCCGGCGGCGGTCCGGGGGTGCTCGCCGGGGCCGGGGCCGTAGGCGCCGCCGAACAGGTCGCCCTGGGTGGTCGCGGACGGTCCGGGGAGCGGCCGGGGAGCCGGGCGCGAGGTGGGGGGCTCCGGCTCGGGGTAGCCGGAGGACTGCTCCGGGTAGCCCTGGTGGCTCTCCCAGGGCGGCTGCTGGGCCGGCCCGCCGTAGGGCGAGGGCTGGCCGCCGCCGTACGCCGGGGCCTGGCGCTCCTCGTAGCCACCCGTCCCGTACTGGTCGTGCTCGTACTCGGACTCGTAGGGCCGCTCGTACTGCTGGTGGCCCGGGTGCCCCTGGTGGGGCTGGTGGCCGTACTCGCCGCCGCCCTCGGAGCGCGCCCACGGCTCGACAGCCTGCGGCTCGGCGGCCGGCGGTTCGGCCGGGGCCGGCGCGGGGGAGGTGGGCACCGCGTTCGCGTCGACCATCACGGCGATCCGGACCGGCCGGCTGAGCTCGCGGCTGAGGGCCTCGGTCAGCTGCGGCAGCAGCCGGCCCTCCAGCACCTGCTTGGCCCGCTCGTTGGGGGTCGCCAGCAGGGCGGTGTCGTGCATCATCCACATCGGCTGGGTGCGCTGCACCCACTGCTTGTCCATCTCCCCGACGTCCGGGTCGCTGACCAGCCGCTCGACGACTCTCGCCCAGACCGGGACGAGGTCGCTGTTGACATCAGCCACTGGTGCACGCTTTCTCGGGTCCCCGCGGCTCCAGCAGGGGTGGTGGATCAAGAGACTGTGGATCTGCGGTCCGTTGACGAAGAACAAACCAGACAAGTCCTGCAACGGTAGTCAGCGAACAGAGCCGGATCAAGTCGTTGTCCACAGGCTGTGGGCGAAGGGGTCGGTGGGTGGGACGCGGAGTGGGCCGTCGGGTGGGTCCGGGCCGGCCGCCGCGAACGGCTGGTTTGACCCTCGCGCCCCGTCCCGCGTACCGTAACCAGGTCGAGTTGTCGATGGCCGCTGCCGCATGTCCGCGGGTCCACCCGCTCCATAAGGCGCGCAGCACGGGCGCCGTGGATTGCCTCAAACCCCAGCCGAACTGGGGCGATGGGCCGGATTTCCGTACAGGGGAGATCAC
Source organism: Kitasatospora sp. NPDC041988 (assembly GCF_055588525.1). NCBI lineage: Bacteria > Bacillati > Actinomycetota > Actinomycetes > Kitasatosporales > Streptomycetaceae > Kitasatospora > Kitasatospora sp. NPDC041988. Next base: position 7,989 of record NZ_JBVJCO010000035.1, on the reverse strand, counting down.
GCGGACGCACGGTGACGGCCAAGCGACACCCCGTCATCCTACGATTCACCTCAGGAGCCCCCGAGTGAGCAAGCGCACCTTCCAGCCGAACAACCGTCGCCGCGCGAAGACCCACGGCTTCCGGCTGCGTATGCGTACCCGCGCCGGCCGCGCCATCCTGGCCGCCCGCCGTGGCAAGGGCCGCAGCGCCATCTCCGCCTGATCCGCGCAAGAGTCTGTTGTGCTGCCCTCCGAAAACCGGCTGCGGCGGCGCCAGGACTTCGCGACCGCAGTGAAACGCGGTCGCCGGGCCGGCCGGCCCCTTCTGGTCGTCCATCTCAGCAGAGACGGGGACCCGAAGGGGCAGGCCGACCGGACCAGCGACTCCCGCCCGCACGTCGCCGAGGGGACTCCTTCGGCGCGTGCGGGTTTCGTCGTGAGCAAGGCCGTCGGCCCGGCCGTCGTCCGCAACCTGGTCAAGCGCCGGCTTCGCCATCTCGTCCGTGATCGTCTGTCCAGGCTGCCCGCCGGTAGCCTGATAGTGGTGCGTGCGCTGCCCCAGGCTGCGTCCGCCTCGTACCAGGACCTCGAACGCGACCTGGACGCGGCGCTCAAGCGGTTGCTGAAGGTGGAGCCCGCCGCGACGGCGCCGACAGGAGCAGGGCGATGAAGTACCTGCTGATGGGTCTGATCAGGGTGTACCAGTGGACCATCAGCCCACTGCTCGGTCCGGTGTGCCGTTACTACCCCTCCTGCTCGCACTACGGCTTCGAGGCCGTGAAGACGCACGGGGCGGTCAAGGGCGGTGGCCTGACCGTGTGGCGCATCCTGCGCTGCAATCCGTGGACGCCAGGCGGGGTCGATCATGTCCCGCCGCGCAAGCATCCGGTGTGGCACCGACGACTGCGAGACCTGCTGAACAGCCGGTCCGCCGCTGAGCAGCCGGTGACCATGCCCCCCGCCGGTCCGGACCCCGAGGGCCCGGCGACCATTGGTCCCTTGGGGCCGATCCCAATGTCCAAGGAGCCTGACCGGTGACCTTCTCCTTCCTGAACCCCCTGTACACAGCGGTGTCCTGGATCATCGTCCAGTTCCACTCGCTGTACAGCCACATCTTCGACCCGAACGGTGGCTGGGCCTGGGGTCTGGCCATCGCCTCCATGGTGGTCGTGATCCGGATCTGCCTGATCCCGCTCTTCGTGAAGCAGATCAAGGCGACCCGGGCCATGCAGGCGATCCAGCCGAAGATGAAGGCCATCCAGGAGCGCTACAAGAACGACAAGCAGCGCCAGTCCGAAGAGATGATGAAGCTGTACAAGGAGGCGGGTACCAACCCGTTCTCCAGCTGCCTTCCCATCATCGTGCAGGCGCCGTTCTTCACCGCCCTCTACGGCGTGCTGGCCAAGGTCGCCAAGAGCGAGCCGATCGGCGTCATCGATGGTGACCTGCTGACCAGCGCCGGCCAGGCGCACATCTTCGGTGCCCCGCTCTCGGCGACCTTCGTCGGCAGCAGCGAGACCAGCGTCAAGATCGTCGTCGCGGTCATGATCATCATGATGTCGCTGTCGCAGTTCATCACGCAGCGCCAGCTGATGACCAAGAACGTGGACCTCACGGTCAAGACGCCGTTCATGCAGCAGCAGAAGATGCTGATGTACGTCTTCCCGATCATGTTCGCCGTGATGGGCATCAACTTCCCCGTCGGTGTGCTGGTCTACTGGCTGACCACCAACGTCTGGTCCATGGGCCAGCAGCTGATCGTCATCCGCAACAACCCGACTCCGGGCAGCAAGGCCTGGGACGAGCGCCAGGACCGCCTGAAGAAGCAGGGCCGGCTCAACCCGGACGGCTCGGTGATCAAGGGCGCGCTCTGGGGCCTCCTGCCTCCGAAGAAGACGGCCCCCACCTCCGCCGAGGCCGTGGTCGAGGACGCGGTGCAGGTGCGCCGCCAGCAGCCGCGCAAGCAGACCAAGGCACAGCGCCAGCACGGCGGCGCCCAGACCGCCAGCCTGACCAAGGACGACGCGGCCCCGGCCGAGGAGCCCGCCAAGGCCGAGCAGGCCGTCCCGGCCGAGTCCGGCAGCGCCAAGCCGGCCGCGAGCCGGCCCGGTGGTGCCAAGTCGGGACCGGCCCGGCAGTCGGGTGGCCGGCAGCAGCCGAAGCGTGGCGGGCAGGGCGGCCAGCGGCCGAAGAAGAAGTCCTGACCCGACCGGCCGGCCCCGCTCAGCGGCCCCCCGAACCTCGTTCCCGGCCCACCACCCGGGCCCATCCCTGAAGGAGTCCATCAGTGACGGAAGGCACCACCTCCGCCGTCGAGGTCGAGGACGCTGCCAGCGCCGACGAGAGCCTCATCTCCCGGCTGGAGCAGGAGGGCGACATCGCGGCGGACTACCTGGAGGGTCTGCTCGACATTGCCGACCTCGACGGTGACATCGACATGGACGTGGAGGGTGACCGAGCCCTGGTGTCCATCGTCAGCGACGGCAACGACCGCGCGCTGCATCGCCTGGTCGGCCAGGACGGCGAGGTGCTGGAGGCCCTGCAGGAGCTGACCCGGTTGGCTGTCCACCGGGAGACCGGCGAGCGCAGCCGCCTCATGCTGGACATTGCCGGCTTCCGGGCCCGCAAGCGGTCCGAGCTGGCGGCGCTCGGGGCCAAGGCCGCGGAGCAGGCGAAGAGCTCGGGGGAGCAGGTCAAGCTGCGGCCGATGACGCCGTTCGAGCGCAAGGTCGTCCACGACGCGGTGGCCGCGGCCGGGCTGCGCAGCGAGTCGGAGGGCGAGGAGCCCCAGCGGTGCGTGGTCGTGCTGCCGGCCTGAGCCTGGGGAAGTCGATGACCGGCCGCTCCGGCGACCGGTGACCGTCAGAGGACTCGACCCCGTCCGCCTCGTGCGGGCGGGGTCGTTGTCCCTTCGCGGGGTGTTGCTGCCCGGCGAGAGATGTTTCACGTGAAACGGTGCGGAGAACGGGTCGGTGGATCCGGGGAGCAGAGAGGTCGAGATGGACACGGAGAGCGCGGCTGCCGGTGGACCGGTGGCGGGTGCCGGTGGTTCCGACGCCGAGGGTCCGGCGGGTCCGGTCACCGAGGGCGCGGCCGACCCGGCCGCCGAGGGGCTGGCCGAGGCCCCGGCCGTGGCCCGGGAGGTCTTCGGCGACCGCTTCGACGCCGCGGTCCGCTACACCGAGCTGCTGGCCACCGCGGGTGTCCAGCGCGGGCTGATCGGCCCCCGCGAGGTGCCCCGGCTCTGGGACCGCCATGTGCTGAACTGCGCGGTGCTGGCCGAGCTGCTGCCGCCCGGCTCCACCCTGTGCGACGTCGGCTCCGGGGCGGGCCTGCCCGGTATCCCGGTCGCGCTGGCCCGCCCGGACGTCTCGGTGACGCTGCTGGAGCCGCTGCTGCGCCGGACCACCTTCCTGGAGGAGGTGGTCCGGGAGCTCGGCCTGGAGAACGTCACCGTACTGCGCGGCCGGGCCGAGGAGATGGTCGGCAAGCTCGCGGTGGACGTGGTGACGGCCCGGGCGGTCGCCCCGCTGGACCGGCTGGCCGGCTGGGGCCTGCCGCTGCTGCGCCCGCACGGCCAGATGCTGGCGCTCAAGGGTGACAGCGCCGAGCAGGAGCTGGCGGAGTCGCGGGCCGGGCTGGCCAAGCTGGGCGCCGTCGAGTGGACGGTGATCTCGGTCGGTGAGGGCACCCTGGAGACCTCGACCCGGGTGGTCCAGGTCAAGGCGGGGGAGAGCCCCGGCGGGGTGAAGGCGGCCACCCGGCGGGCCAAGGCGGCCCGGGCCGGACGCAACGCCGCCGCCGTGCGCGGCGCCGGCGAGCGCGGCCGGAGCGGGCGGCGCCGCAGCCGCTGAGGTCCCGGGCCCGGGTGCGGGCCCGGGCCGGTGCATGACGCTCGACACGGGCGGGTGGTCCTCGGACCGCCCGCCCGTTCGCATTCCGGCGGCGATGCGGCGAGGTGGCCCGGTGGCGAGGTGGCCCGGTGGGCCCGGTGGTGTCGGGCGGGCGGACGGCGGAGTGACGGCGGAGTGACGCGAATCCGTCGGAGTGTCGCACCGTCAGATTTCCGACATAGCGGGCATGGTGTTTCACGTGAAACGTCGCTCTCTCCTCTCCGACGGTATCGATCTTCGGCTCCGCCGCGGGCTCGGCCTCTTCCGGGCGGCGACTGTTGCCGCTCCGGTTCCACGTGAAACACTGACCCCCATGCAGGACTCGGAGACCATCGACCAGATCGATGACACGCCCATCGCGCGTGCTGCCCAGGCTGCGGTCCAGGCGATCGGCCGAGCGGGCGAAGGCCTGCCCCGGCCCGCCGACACCCGGGTGATCGTGGTGGCCAACCAGAAGGGCGGGGTGGGCAAGACCACCACCACCGTCAACATGGCCGCCTCGCTCGCCATGCACGGACTGCGCGTCCTGGTGGTCGACCTCGACCCGCAGGGCAACGCCTCCACGGCGCTCGGCATCGACCATCACGCCGAGGTGCCGTCGATCTACGACGTCCTGGTGGAGGGCAAGCCGCTGGCCGACGTGGTGCAGCCGGTGGTGGACGTCGAGGGCCTGTTCTGCGTCCCCGCCACCATCGACCTGGCCGGTGCGGAGATCGAGCTGGTCTCGCTGGTCGCCCGGGAGAGCCGGCTCCAGCGCGCCATCGCCGCGTACGAGCAGCCGCTGGACTACATCCTGATCGACTGCCCGCCCTCGCTCGGCCTGCTGACCGTGAACGCCCTGGTCGCCGGCGAAGAGGTGCTGATCCCGATCCAGTGCGAGTACTACGCGCTGGAGGGCCTCGGCCAGCTGCTGCGCAACGTCGAGCTGGTCCGGGCACACCTCAACCCGACGCTGCACGTCTCCACCATCCTGCTCACCATGTACGACGCCCGGACCCGGCTGGCCGCCCAGGTCGCCGAGGAGGTCCGGACGCACTTCCAGCAGGAGGTGCTGAGCACCGCGATCCCGCGCTCGGTCCGGATCTCCGAGGCGCCCAGCTACGGTCAGACGGTGCTCACCTACGACCCGGGCTCGACCGGCGCGCTCTCCTACCTGGAGGCCGCCCGGGAGCTGGCGATGCGGGCGGTGTCCGCGGGCGGCAACGGCTCGTTGGTGGGGCAGCAGCGGTACGGCAGCGGTACGGGGCAGGGCGCCCCCATGGCACAGCACGGTAAGACGGAGGGCAATCGGTGAGTGGTCGCAGGGGTCTGGGACGAGGGCTCGGGGCGCTGATCCCGGCTGCCACACCGGCAGCCGGCGGGGCAGTGGCAGAGTCCGCGGCGGCCACGGCCGCACCGGCCTCGGTGGTCTCCACCGGGACGGTGTCGCCGGTGGCGGTGCCGGTGCTGCCGACCGGCCGCGGCACGGTGGCGGCGAAGGCCGCCGCGGAGAGCCTGCGGGAGCAGGCCGACCGGGAGCGGGCGGCGGAGCCCGCCGGGCCGGACCTCGCCGAGGTGGCCGGCGCGCGCTTCGCCGAGCTGCCGCTGGACTCGATCACGCCCAACCCGCGCCAGCCGCGTGAGGTCTTCGACGAGGACAAGCTGGCCGAGCTGGTCGCCTCGATCAAGGAGGTGGGTCTCCTCCAGCCGGTCGTGGTGCGCCAGGTCGCGCCCGAGCGCTTCGAGCTGATCATGGGCGAGCGCCGTTGGCGGGCCTCCCGGGAGGCCGGTCTGGAGCAGATCCCGGCGATCGTCCGGGCCACCGAGGACGACAAGCTGCTGCTGGACGCCCTGCTGGAGAACCTGCACCGGGCGGAGCTGAACGCGCTGGAGGAGGCCGCCGCCTACGACCAGCTGCTGCGGGACTTCTCCTGCACCCACGACGAGCTGGCGGACCGGATCGGCCGCTCGCGTCCGCACGTGTCCAACACCCTGCGGCTGCTGAAGCTCTCGCCGTCCGTGCAGCGCAGGGTGGCCGCCGGCACGCTGACCGCGGGGCACGCCAAGGCGCTGGTCGGCGTGCCGGACGCGGAGCGGCAGGAGGAGCTGGCGAAGCGGATCATCGCGGAGGGCCTCTCGGTGCGGACCACCGAGGAGATCGTCAAGCTGATGGACCCGGAGCAGAAGCAGAAGCGCCCGGCCGGGCCGAAGGCCGGCAAGCTGCTCTCCCCGGCCTTCAACGACCTGGCGAGCCGGCTCTCGGACCGTTTCGACACCCGGGTCAAGGTCGAGGTCTCGCAGCGCGGCGGCAAGCTGGGCAAGGGCAAGGTCGTGCTGGAGTTCGGCTCGGTGGAAGACCTCAACCGGATCCTGGACAGTCTGGCCCCGGGCGAGGACGGGCTCCGACTGTCGCAGGGCTGAGCGAGCTTAGGGCGTGACCCGATGGGTGCATGTTCCACGTGAGCGGTGTTTCACGTGAAACATGCACCCATCGCCGTTCGGGGGGAATGCTCGACTGTGGAGTGGACGAGGAGGTGCGGGGCATGGGACGCCGGATCGCTCCGCTGACACTGGACAACCTCGTGGATCTGCCGACCACCTGCCGCTCCTGCGTGTTCTGGGAGCTGGACCCGGTGAGCGGCCGCGCGGCGGTGGAGTCCGGGAAGCCGGAGCTGGAGAAGGAGGGGTGGATCTCCGCGGTGCTGCTGGAGTGGGGCTCCTGCGGCCGGATCGTCTACGTGGACGACAACCCCGCCGGCTTTGTGCTCTACGCCCCGCCCGCGTACGTCCCGCGGTCACAGTCCTTCCCGACCAGTCCGGTCTCGCCGGATGCGGTTCAGCTGATGATCAGCCGGGTGCTGCCGGGCTACCAGCGGCAGGGGCTGGGCCGGGTGCTGGTGCAGACGGTGGCCAAGGACCTGCTGGGGCGCGGGGTGAAGGCCATCGAGGCGTTCGGCGCGGTCGGCCGGCAGCCGCCGAGCTGCGTCCTGCCGGTCGACCATCTGCTCGCGGTCGGCTTCAAGACCGTCCGGCCGCACCAGCGCTACCCGCGGCTGCGGCTGGAGGCCCGGAACACGCTCTCCTGGCGCGGGGACGTGGAGGTGGCGCTGGAGCGGCTGCTGGGCGGGGCACGCAAGGAACCGGCGCTGCGGCCGTTCTAGGGCTTGTCTGACAATTCCTGGGGGCGGGGCATCAAGGGGCGGGGCAGAGACGACGAGGGCGGGGCTCCCGGTGGGGAGCCCCGCCCTCGTGGCGTCGCGGTGGGCCGGACCTAGATGAACTCGGCCAGCTCGCGCAGCAGCGCGGCCTTCGGACGGGCGCCGGTGATCGACTTCACCGGCTCGCCGCCCTTGTAGACGATCAGGGTCGGGATGGAGATCACGTTGTACGCCGCAGCGGTCTGCTGGTTGGCGTCGACGTCGAGCTTGGCGATGGTCAGCTTGTCGGCGTGCTCGGCCGCGATCTCTTCCAGGATCGGGGCGACCTGGCGGCACGGGCCGCACCAGGTGGCCCAGAAGTCGACCAGAACGGGCTTCTCGCTGTCCAGGACATCGGCCTTGAACGTCGCGTCGGTGACGGTGGTGGTGGCGCCGGCCACGGGGACTCCTCGGGGTCAAACGGAGAGGGCTGCTGCCAGGAGACAACAACGGGCGGGCCCGATCTGTTTCTTGCCTGGCGGGAGCGGGGGTGTTTCACGTGGAACACCCCCGCCGGGGTCGATCGGGTCGTGCGGGGACTCAGACCGCGACGGTGGCGGCCTGGGCCTCCAGGTCGGCCAGCGAGGCCAGGTAGCGCTCGGCGTCCAGCGCCGAGGAGCAACCGGTGCCGGCGGCCGTGATGGCCTGGCGGTAGGTGTGGTCGACGACGTCGCCGGCGCCGAAGACGCCGGGGATGTTGGTCCGGGTGGAGGGGGCCTCGACCTTGAGGTAGCCCTCGGCGTCGAGGTCCAGCTGGCCCTTGAACAGCTCGGTGCGCGGGTCGTGGCCGATGGCGATGAACAGGCCGGTGACGGCCAGCTCGCGGGTCTCGCCGGTGGTGGTGTCGCGCAGGGTGACGCCGGTCAGCTTCGGGTCGCCGTGGATCGCCTCGACCGCGCTGTCCCACTCGAAGCGGATCTTCTCGTCGGCGAAGGCGCGCT
>NZ_JBVJCO010000034.1:87376-102814 GCF_055588525.1 Kitasatospora sp. NPDC041988 | reverse complement strand
GGAACGGACACTTCCTTCGGACCGCCTTCCAGCGGGCCCTCCGGGCGCTTCGTTCTTTCGTGTTTCCAGCTTACCAGATGTTTTCCGCTCCGTTTTCCGGCGCTTTTCGCATCTGAAATCTGCTGTTAACCGTCGACTTGCGGCGACTCGACCAACCATAGCGGGTGCCGAGCCGGAGCGCGAACCGAGCCGCGCCGGGCATCACCCGGTCGGAGGCATGATTTGTTGCTCTCGCGAGCATATACAGCAATGGTCCCGATTCGCCAAGATGCCTGTAGAGTGCGGCGCATCGGTGAAGAGGACTAGACCACTGTCGGTCGACGAGGTGTCGTCCGAGATGGTGGGCAGGGCGTGGTTCAACGCCCGGGTATGTCAGCAGATGTCCGAAGTTGACATGATTTAGGCTTCAGTTGATCGTCGCGCCGCTGCTCGCGGCCACTCGCTGTACTGCGCACTTGGGAGGCACAACCATGACCACTGTGACGTCGCCGCTGACCGGCCGTGTCGTCGGGCTCGCCGGCGTGCCGGACCCGGTCTTCTCGGGCGCGATGGTCGGCCCCGGCACCGCGATCGATCCCGTGCGCCGGCCGACGGAGGCCGTCGCCCCGGTGGACGGTGTCGTCGTCTCCATGCACCCGCACGCGTTCGTCGTCGTGGACGCCGACGGGCACGGTGTGCTGACCCACCTCGGCATCGACACCGTGCAGCTGAACGGCGAGGGCTTCGAGCTGCTCGTCTCCAAGGGCGACACGGTGACCCGCGGCCAGGCCGTCATCAAGTGGGACCCGGCCGCCGTCGAGGCCGCCGGCAAGTCGCCGATCTCTCCGATCGTCGCCCTGGAGGCCGCGGCCGACTCCCTCACCGGTGTCCGTGAGGACGGGGAGGCCGAAGTCGGCGACGCCCTGTTCAGCTGGAGCTGAGCTCCGCCACCCGAACCGGGACCCTGTGCTGGACGGGGCCGCCCAGCCTACTGCCGCCAACCAGGCCGCACTACTGCTGTCTCGCGCGCCAGCGGAGACAGTGACTGTGACTCCTCCCCCTTCTTTGTTTACAAGGGGGCTTCTCACGTGGCTGTGTCGAGCCTCATGACGGCCAAGCCCTGACCGCTGCCCGAGAGCAGGGCCCCAGTGTATGGCGCCGTTCGTGGCCCGGTCCCAAGAAGTCGATTTCTCCCGCCGGCTGGAGGCCGGTGGTTCACTCGGAAGAAGGTCTCATGGAGAAGACGCTGCGCGGCGTGGGTGTCAGCCACGGGGTCGCGATCGGCCAGGTGCGGCACATGGGGACGGCGGTGCTGGAGCCGCCGGCCACCCAGATCCCGACCGAGGACGCCCCGCGTGAGCAGGCCCGCGCCCAGGCGGCCGTCGAGGCGGTGGCCGCGGACCTCACCGCTCGCGGCAACCTGGCCGGCGGCGAGGCCCAGGCCGTGCTGGAGGCCCAGGCGCTGATGGCGCAGGACCCGGAGCTGATGGCCGACGTCGCGCGCCGGATCGCCGTCGGCAGCAGCGCCGAGCGCGGCATCTACGACGCCTTCGCCGCCTACCGCGCACTGCTGGCGTCGGCCGGGGACTACCTGGCCGGCCGCGTCGCCGACCTCGACGACGTCCGGAACCGCATCGTGGCGCGGCTGCTGGGCGTGCCGATGCCTGGTGTGCCGGACAGCGACGAGCCCTACGTGCTGCTCGCCCGGGACCTCGCGCCGGCCGACACGGCGCTGCTGGACCCGATGCTGGTGCTCGGCTTCGTGACAGAGGAAGGCGGGCCGACCAGCCACAGCGCCATCCTCGCCAGGGCCCTGGGCGTGCCGGCCGTGGTGGCCTTGCCGGGGGCGACCGATGTCCCCGAGGGCACCGTCGTCGCGGTGGACGGCAGCTCGGGCGACGTGCTGGTGGAGCCGTCGCAGGAGAAGCAGGACGAGCTTCGCCGGATCGCCGCCGAGCGCAAGGCCGCGCTTGCCGCCTCCTCCGGTCCGGGGCAGACCTCGGACGGGCACCGGGTGCCGCTGCTGGCCAACGTGGGCGGCCCGGCCGACCTGCCGGCCGCGCTGGAGGCCGGGGCCGAGGGTGTCGGGCTGTTCCGGACCGAGTTCCTCTTCCTGGACGACTCCGCGAAGGCGCCCAGCGAGGAGAAGCAGGTCGAGGCGTACCGCAAGGTGCTGGAGGCGTTCCCGGAGGGCCGGGTCGTGGTCCGGGCGCTGGACGCGGGCGCGGACAAGCCGCTGGACTTCCTGACCCCGGTGGACGAGCCGAACCCGGCGCTCGGTGTGCGCGGTCTGCGCACGCTGCTGGAGCACCCCGAGGTGATGCAGACCCAGCTGCGCGCGCTGGCGAAGGCCGCCGAGGGCCTGCCGGTGCACCTTGAGGTGATGGCCCCGATGGTGGCCGACCGCAAGGACGCCAAGGACTTCGCGGACGCGTGTCGTGAGGCCGGGCTGAGCGCCAAGTACGGTGCGATGGTGGAGATTCCGTCGGCGGCGCTGCGGGCGCGGTCGATCCTGCAGGAGGTGGAGTTCCTCTCGCTGGGGACCAACGACCTCGCCCAGTACACGTTCGCCGCCGACCGCCAGGTGGGGGCGCTGGCCCGGCTGCAGGACCCGTGGCAGCCGGCGCTGCTGGACCTGGTCGCGTTCTCGGCCGAGGCCGCACAGGCCGCCGGCAAGAGCTGCGGTGTCTGTGGCGAGGCCGCCTCCGACCCGCTGCTGGCCGTTGTCCTGACCGGTCTCGGCGTCACCAGCCTCTCCATGGGCGCGGCGTCGATCCCCTATGTGCGGACCACGCTGGCCAAGTACACGCTGGCGCAGTGCCGCCGGGCGGCCGAGGCGGCCCGGGCCGCGGACAGTGCCGAAGGGGCACGGGCCGCGGCGCAGCAGGTGCTGTCCGGCGAGTAGCGGCACGAGTCGCGGCCGCCGGGTGGCGGCAGTCGCAGGTGTCGAAGGGGCGCCCCCGCCGTCATGGGGGGCGCCCCTTCGTCGTGCGCCGGGTCAGGCCTGGCGGTCGCGGCGGAGCTGCTCGAAGAAGCGCAGGTGGTCGAGGTTGTCGACGGATCCGGGGTTGACGGCCTGCTCCAGTGGGGTGCCGGAGAGCAGGCGCTTCACCGGGACCTCGATGCGCTTGCCGGTGAGGGTGTGCGGGAGGCCGCGGACGGCGATGACCTCGTCGGGGACGTGGCGCGGGGAGAGTTCGCTGCGCAGCGAGGTGCGGATGCGGCCGGTCAGGTCGTCGTCGAGGGTGGCGCCGGGGGCGAGGACGACGAAGAGCGGCATCCAGTAGCCGCCGTCGGGCTCTTCCAGGCCGATGACCAGGGATTCGGCGATCTCGGGGAGGCGCTCGACGACCTCGTAGATGTCGGAGGAGCCCATCCGGACGCCCTGGCGGTTGAGGGTGGAGTCGGAGCGGCCGTGGATGATCACGGTCCCGCGCGAGGTGACGGTGATCCAGTCGCCGTGGCGCCAGACGCCGGGGTACATGTCGAAGTAGCTGTCGTGGTACCGCGTGCCGTCGGGGTCGTTCCAGAAGCCGGTGGGCATGGACGGGATCGGCTTGGTGACGACGAGTTCGCCGACGGCGTCGGTGAGCGGGCGGCCCTGGACGTCCCAGGACTCGACGGCGGCGCCGAGGCAGGGGGCCTGGATCTCACCGAGGTACACCGGCAGGGTCGGGACGCCGCCGACGAAGCAGGAGCAGACGTCGGTGCCGCCGCTGACGGAGGCGAGCCAGACGTCCTCCTTCACCTCGTCGTAGATCCAGCGGAAGCCGTCGGGCGGGAGCGGGGAGCCGGTGGTGCCGAGGCAGCGGACGGCGGAGAGGTCGAGGTCACGGCCGGGGTGGAGGCCGGCCTTGCGGCTGGCGATGACGTAGGCGGCGGAGGTGCCGAGGACGGTCGCGCCGGTGCGGGCGGCGACCGACCAGAGTGCGCCGGTGTCGGGGTGGCCGGGGCTGCCGTCGTAGGTGACGATCGTGGACCCGGTGAGGAGGCCGGCGAGGAGGAAGTTCCACATCATCCAGCCGGTGGAGGTGTACCAGAGGAAGCGGTCCTCGGGGCCGAGGTCGAGGTGGAGGCCGGCCTGCTTGAGGTGTTCGAGCAGGATGCCGCCCTGGCTCTGGACGATGGCCTTGGGCAGGCCGGTGGTGCCGGAGGAGTAGAGGACCCAGAGCGGGTGTTCGAAGGGGACGGGTTCGAAGACCGGCTCGACCTCGTCGGCGACCAGCTCGTCCCAGTGCAGGGCGCCCTCGGGGGCGGGGCCGCCGAGCAGGGGGACGTGGACGACGGTGTGCAGGGTGGGGAGCTCGCGGCGGAGTTCGGCGACGACCTCGGTGCGGTCGTGGTCCTTGCCGCCGTAGTGGTAGCCGTCGACGGCGAAGAGGACGGCGGGCTCGATCTGCTGGAGGCGGTCGAGGACGCTGCGGGCGCCGAAGTCGGGGGCGCAGCTGGTCCAGACGGCGCCGACGGCGGCGGTGGCGAGGAGGGCGACGGCGGCCTGCGGGATGTTGGGCAGGTAGGCGCTGACGCGGTCGCCGGGGCCGATGCCGCGGGCGCGCAGGGCCGCGGCGAGGGAGCCGACCTGGCGGCGCAGCTCGGCCCAGGTGAGCGCGACCGGGTGGTCGGTGGTCTCGTCGAGGTGGAGGATGGCCGGCTTGTCGGCGTTGGCCTGGTCCTCGGCGGCGCGCAGGGCGTGCTCGGCGTAGTTGAGGCGGGCGCCGGGGAACCAGCGGGCACCGGGCATGGCCGGGTCGGCGAGGACGGCGTCGGGGGCCTGGGTGAAGCGGACGTCGAACCACTGGGTGACGGCGGTCCAGAAGCGGTCGAGGTCTTCGGTGGACCAGGCGTGCAGGTCGGCGTAGCGCCGGGCGGCCTGCTGGTCGTCGTCGGCGGGGGCGAGCGGTGCGGCCGGGGCGCCGTGGTGTTCGGCGGCCCAGGCCTGGAAGGCCACGATCGCGGTGGCGGCGGCGCGAGCGGGGGTGGGGCGCCAGAGCGGCTGGTCCTGGGGTGGGGTGCTCACGGTGGTGGTCTCCCGGCCGGTGGATGGGACGGGGGTGCTTGTGGCAGGGCCCGTCCGGTTGGGGCTGTCGGTGCAGACCCTGCCATGTGATCGCCCGGTGCGCCAGGGTCTGCCCCGGGGGTGCGGGCCTGGTCAGCCCGGTGCCGGTGGCCGGTCAGCGCGGCGTGAACTCGCCGCTGAACCAGGATCGGGAGACCCGGGTGTGGAAGGGGAAGGCGAGTGGGGTCTCCGGGGTGGCGAGCTGCCAGCCGTCGGTCTCGTCGGTGGGCTTGGAGGGCGGGAGTTCGGCCAGTGGGCGGGCGGGGAGCAGGCCGAAGAGGCAGAGGAAGCCGCCGTGGGTGTCGGAGTCGGTGGCGACCAGGGTGATGTCGGCGGCGTCGGCCAGGATGCCGGTCTCCTCGCGGAGTTCGCGGACGCATGCCTGCTGCCAGCTCTCGCCGTAGTCGATGTAGCCGCCGGGCATGGCGAGTTCGCCGTAGCCGGGCTCGATGGTGCGGCGGATGACGACGAGGCGGGGCTCGGCGCTCTCCTGGGTGACCGGGAGGAGGGTGACGACGACGGGCAGCGGGTTGCGGTAGCTGATCTCGGCGCAGCCCGGACAGGTGCGGGGCCAGGCCTCGGTGCCGGGCGGGTAGGGCGTGCCGCACCAGTGGCAGTGGGAGTTGGGCCGGTTGCTCGTCCTGCTCACCTCTTGAGTGGTCATGGCCGGATGGTAGTGCCGCCGGGTGGCCGGTGACAGCGCTCCGCTGATCTTGGTCGGATCGTCCCGGTCGGCGATCGCCGGCCGGCCGGTCCTGACGGGCGGACGCGAAGGGCGGTGCCGGCGGCGCGGGTCAGCGGATCTCGTCCTCGCGGGTGGGGCGCAGGAGGGCCGGGTGGAGGAGTTGGGCGTCGCCGGCGTGGTAGTTGCGGGCGCGGGGGCCACCGCGGGCGCCGCCGCGCTCGGTGGTGGTGCCGGTGCTCTCGACGAAGCCTGGGACGGAGAGGACCTTGCGGTGGAAGTTGCCGGGGTGGAGCTTCTCGTCCCAGACGGCCTCGTAGACGGCGCGCAGCTCGGGGATGGTGAAGTCGTGCTGGAGGAAGGCGGTGGCCAGCGGGCTGTACTCGATCTTGGCGCGGGCCCGGTCGAGGCCGTCGGCGAGGATGCGGGCGTGGTCGAAGGCCAGCGTGATGGGGACGGGCCGGCCGTCGTCGGGCTCCTCGGCGTGGGGCTCCTCGGCGTGGGGCTGCCCGGCCTCGGCCAAGGGGCCGGCGGGCCCGTCGACGCCACCCCCGTGGGTGTCGACGGGCCCGCCGGCGGCTGGTGACCGGCCGGTGGACGGCCGGAGGTCGAGAGCGGTGACGGGGTGCCAGGCGGCCGTCGCCGCGTCCGAGCCGGCCTCGGGATCCGGCAGGTCGGGGGCGAAGGCCAGGTAGGCGACCGAGACGACGTGCATGCGCGGATCCCGGTCGGGGGCGCCGTAGGTGCCGAGCTGTTCGAGGTGGATGCGGCTGAGGGCGGCTTCGGCATCGGAGCCGCCGTGCAGGCCGGTCTCCTCGGCCAGCTCGCGGGCGGCGGCCTCGTCGAGGCCCTCCTCGCCGGCGCGCAGGAAGCCGCCGGGCAGCGCCCAGGAACCCTGGTAGGGCGGGCCGGCGCGCTCGACCAGCAGGACGTGGAGGCTGCCGTGGCGCAGCGTCAGGGCGACGACGTCGACGGTGACGGCCACCGGGGTGTAGGCGCGCGGGTCGTAGGCGGCGAGCCATGCGCGCTCGTCCGTGCCGGTGGTGACGGGGTGCTGCTCCACGGCCATGGCCGGCTCCTCTCCGTGTGGCGCCCGGTACGGCGTCGTCGTTCTCGGGCTGAGCACAACGTAGCGACCCGGTGACTCTGCGGCAAATGGATTTCCCAGGAGCCCGCTGGGCCCGTCTTCTAGGCTGTGGCCAGGAGCTTTGCCCGAGGAGCAGGTCTTGGAGGCCGTCATGCCCGCCACTTCCCCGCCGGACTTCGCGGCCGCGGTGGCCGCCGGCCCGCTGGTGCTGGACGGCGGGATGTCGAACCAGTTGGCGGCGGCCGGGCACGACCTGTCGGACGAGCTGTGGTCGGCGCGGCTGCTGGCGGACGATCCGGAGGCGGTGGTGGCCGCGCACCGGGCCTACTTCGCGGCGGGGGCGGAGGTCGCGATCAGCGCGAGCTACCAGGCGGGTTTCGAGGGCTTCGCCCGGCGCGGGGTGGGCCGGGCGGAGGCGGCCGGGCTGCTGGCGCTCAGCGTGGAGCTGGCCCGGGAGGCGGCCCGGCAGGCGGCGGAGCGGCAGGAAGGGGCGGGCCGGCCGCTCTGGGTGGCGGCGTCGGTGGGCCCGTACGGGGCGGTACTGGCGGACGGGTCGGAGTACCGGGGGCGGTACGGGCTGACGGTGGCCGAGCTGGAGGCCTTCCACCGGCCGCGACTGGAGGTGCTGGCGGCGGCCGGCCCGGACGTGCTGGCACTGGAGACGGTGCCGGACGCGGACGAGGCGCGGGCGCTGCTGCGGGCGGTGCGCGGGCTGGGGGTGCCGGCCTGGCTGTCGTACAGCGTGACGGACGGGCGGACCAGGGCCGGGCAGCCGCTGGCGGAGGCGTTCGCCCTGGCCGCGGAGGCCGACGAGGTGGTGGCGGTGGGGGTGAACTGCTGCACGCCGCAGGACGCCGACCAGGTGGTGGCGCTGGCGGCGCGGGTGACCGGCAAGCCGGTGGTGGTCTACCCGAACAGTGGTGAGGGCTGGGACGCCGGGGCCCGGGACTGGCGCGGCGAGCCGACGTTCCGTGCCGACCGGGTGAGCGGCTGGCTGGCCGCCGGCGCGCGACTGGTGGGTGGCTGCTGCCGGGTGGGCCCGCGGGAGATCTCCGCACTGGCCGCCGAGGTGGAGCGCGGCCGACGCTGAGATTACCGAGGGGGAAGGTGCACGGACCGGGGGCGGCCTGGCAGACTCATCCCGTTACCACTGCGGTCGACATTGTCGACCGCCTGTCAGCCCGGAGGTACCGAATGCCCGGCCCGATCCAGTCGCTCTCCCGGGCCGCCGCGATCATGCGCCTGCTGGCCGGCGGTGAGCGCCGCCTGGGCCTGTCCGAGGTCGCGACGGCGCTGGACCTGGCGAAGGGCACCGCGCACGGCATCCTGCGCACCCTCCAGCAGGAGGGGTTCGTGGAACAGGACCCGGAGAGCGGCAAGTACCAGCTGGGCGCGGAGCTGCTGCGGCTGGGCCAGAGCTATCTGGACGTCCACGAGCTGCGCGCCCGGGCCCTGGTCTGGGCGGACGACCTGGCCAGGGCGTCCGGCGAGACCGTCTACCTCGGGGTGCTGCACCAGCAGGGCGTGCTGATCGTCCACCACGTCTTCCGGCCGGACGACACCCGGCAAGTGCTGGAGGTCGGCTCGATGCAGCCGTTGCACTCCACCGCGCTGGGCAAGGTGCTGCTGGCGTACGACCCGGTGGCCCGCGGCGAGCTGGGCGACGGGCCGTTCGAGGGGTACACCCCACGGACACTGACCGAGGCGGCCGACGTGGACGCGGAGGCGGCACTGATCCGCGAGCGCGGCTGGGCGGACTCCGTCGAGGAGACCTGGGACGGCGTGGCCTCGATCGGCGCGCTGATCCAGGACCGGCGGCGCAACCCGGTGGGCGCGGTCTGCATCAGCGGCGCGGTGGAACGGGTCTGCGAGGACGGCTTCGTGAAGCCCTCGCTGGTCGCCTCCGTGCGCAGCGCCGCCCGGGCGATCTCGCGGGACCTGGGGGCCGGGCGGTTCTGACGCCCTCACAGGGGGCGGTCCGGCGGGTCGGTGCCGGAAACCCGACGTTCACGCTGAGGCGCGGACAGGCGCGATGCCTGTCCGCGCCTTAGCGTTTTGTCCGTATGTGGTGCTATCCGATCAGTCACTACGAGTGAAGGGTCACAGCTGCGTAACCCGGCCTTGACGTGAAGGCGGCCCGAGGAGGAAGCTTCCGCATGACGGTCGACATTGTCGAACGATGGCCGAGCGAACCTCTCCCACAAAGCGCTCACCCGCACAGTGATCGCTCGGCCACCTGCCCCCACCCGCACCTCCGGGCCATATGGACAAGGGAGTCTTTGTGTCCGCGTTCTCCACCGGCGACATCTTCGTCGGCGAAACCCTCGGCACCGCCGCCCTGATACTTCTCGGCGGCGGCGTCTGTGCCGCTGTGACTCTCAAGAAGTCGAAGGCCATCAACGCCGGCTGGCTGGCGATCACCTTCGGCTGGGGCTTCGCCGTGATGATCGCCGCCTACATGTCGGCCCCCAAGTCCGGCGCGCACCTGAACCCGGCCGTGACCCTGGCCCTCGCCGTCAAGTCCGGCGAATGGAGCGACGTCCCCGTCTACCTCGGCTCCCAACTGCTCGGCGCGATGATCGGCGCCGTTCTCGTCTGGGCCACCTACCTCGGCCAGTTCCAGGAGAACAAGGAGCCGACCCTGGGCATCTTCTCGACCGGTCCCGAGATCCGGAACCCCGTCCAGAACCTGCTCACCGAGATCATCGGCACCTTCGTGCTCTGCTTCGCGATCCTCACCCAGGGCACCAACGAAGGCCTGGGCAAGTCCGGTCTCGGCATCCTGATCGTCGCCTTCACCGTCGTCGGCATCGGCCTCTCGCTCGGCGGCCCGACCGGCTACGCCATCAACCCGGTCCGTGACCTGGGCCCGCGCATCGTGCACTCGCTGCTGCCGATCCCCAACAAGGGCGGCTCCGACTGGTCGTACGCCTGGATCCCGGTGGCCGGCCCGGTCGTCGGCGGTCTGCTGGCCGGCGGCCTGTACAACGTCGTCTTCTAAAGCCGCGGCCGTTTTACCGGAGCGAGGCTTCGCCCCACCCGAGCACGGGGACTGACCCGTCAGTCAGACCCACCCACCCGAACCCCCATTCTTGAGCCGAGGACCCTCATGACCTCCACTGGCACGGGCAACTACATCGCCGCGATCGACCAGGGCACGACGTCCAGCCGCTGCATCATCTTCGGTGCGGACGGACGGATCGTCGCCGTCGACCAGCAGGAGCACCGGCAGATCTTCCCCCAGCCCGGCTACGTCGAGCACGACGCCGCCGAGATCTGGACCCGGGTGCAGTCGGTCGTCCGCGGCGCGCTGGAGAAGGCCGGCCTGACCAGGGACGACATCCGCGCGATCGGCATCACCAACCAGCGCGAGACCACCGTCCTGTGGGACAGGAACACCGGCGAGCCGGTGCACAACGCGCTGGTCTGGCAGGACACCCGCACCGAGGCGCTCTGCCGCGAGCTGGGCCGCAACGTCGGCCAGGACCGCTTCCGCCGCGAGACCGGCCTTCCGCTGGCCAGCTACTTCGCCGGCCCGAAGATCCGCTGGCTGCTGGACAACGTCGAGGGCCTGCGCGAGCGCGCCGAGGCCGGCGACATCCTGTTCGGCACCATGGACACCTGGGTGATCTGGAACCTCACCGGCGGTGTCAACGGCGGCAAGCACGTCACCGACGTCACCAACGCCAGCCGCACCATGCTGATGAACCTGCAGACCCTGGCCTGGGACGAGAAGATCGCCGAGTCGATGGGCGTGCCGCTGGCCGTCCTGCCGGAGATCCGCTCCTCCGCCGAGGTCTACGGCCACGCCGTCGGCGACCTGGAGGGCGTGCCCGTCGCCTCCGCACTGGGCGACCAGCAGGCCGCGCTGTTCGGCCAGACCTGCTTCGACAAGGGCGAGGCCAAGTCCACGTACGGCACCGGCACCTTCCTGCTGCTGAACACCGGCGAGGAGATCGTCAACTCGTACCACGGCCTGCTGACCACCGTCGGCTACCGGATCGGCGACCAGAAGCCGGTCTACGCCCTGGAGGGGTCGATCGCCGTCACCGGCTCGCTGGTCCAGTGGCTGCGCGACCAGCTCGGCATCATCTCCACCGCCGCCGAGATCGAGACCCTCGCCAACACCGTCGAGGACAACGGCGGCGCCTACTTCGTCCCGGCCTTCTCCGGCCTGTTCGCCCCGTACTGGCGCTCCGACGCCCGCGGTGTGATCGCCGGCCTCACCCGGTACGTCACCAAGGGCCACCTGGCCCGGGCCGTGCTGGAGGCCACCGCCTGGCAGACCCGCGAGGTCGTCGACGCCATGGAGAAGGACTCCAAGGTCAAGCTGACCGCCCTCAAGGTCGACGGCGGCATGACCAGCAACAACCTGCTCATGCAGAACATCGCCGACGTGCTCGACGCGCCGGTCGAGCGCCCGTACGTGGCCGAGACCACCGCGCTGGGCGCCGCCTACGCGGCCGGCCTCGCCGTCGGGTTCTGGAGCGACCTGGACACCCTGCGGGCCAACTGGCACCGCGCCGCCGAGTGGACCCCGCGCATGGACGAGGCCACCCGGGAGCGCGAGTACAAGAAGTGGCTCAAGGCCGTGGAGCGCACCATGGGCTGGGTGGAGGAGGAAGAGCAGAGCTGACCGCCAAGCCGGTCGGGGCCTCGCGGCCCCGGCCGGCTTGCCCCCGTTTCACCGGCCCGCCGCACCGGGCCGACCGGCCTCTCAGCAGGGGCCGCACCGCACACCGAGAGGAGTAACGGCGCCGCCCGACCCGCGCCGCCGTACACACACCATGGCTACCATCCCGACCCTGGGCGCCGAGCGCACCGCCGGCCGCACCGCCTCCCGCGCCGAGACCCGCGAGCTGCTGGGCAAGGCGACCTACGACCTGCTGGTGATCGGGGGCGGCATTCTCGGCACGGCCGTCGCCTGGACCGCCTCCCAGGCGGGCCTCAAGGTCGCCATGGTCGACGCCGGCGACTTCGCGGGCGCCACCTCCAGCGCCTCCTCCAAGCTGGTCCACGGCGGCCTGCGCTACCTGCAGACCGGCGCGGTCAAGCTGGTCGCCGAGAACCACAAGGAGCGCCGCGCGCTCGCCACCGACGTCGCCCCGCACCTGGTCAACCCGCTGACCTTCTTCGTGCCGGTCTACAAGGGCGGCCCGCACAGCGCGCCCAAGCTCGGTGCCGGTGTCTTCCTCTACTCGGCGCTCTCCGCCTTCCGCGACGGCATGGGCCGGGTCTCCACCGCCGCGCACGCCGCCCAGCAGGTGCCCGCGCTGCGCACCGAGGGCCTGCGCTCGGTGGCCGTCTACGGCGACCACCAGATGAACGACTCGCGCGTCGCCGTCATGACGGTGCGCGCCGCCGTCGACGCCGGCGCCGTGGTGCTCAACCACGCCGAGGTCACCGGCCTGCGCTTCACCGGCGGCCGGGTCACCGGCGCCGACCTGAAGGACCGCCTGGACGGCACCGAGTTCGGCGTCGACGCCCGCCTGGTGCTCAACGCCACCGGCCCCTGGGTCGACCACCTGCGCAAGATGGAGGACGCCGGTGCGGCCCCGTCCATCCGGCTGTCGAAGGGCGCGCACGTCGTCGTCAAGCGCCGCTCCCCGTGGCGCGCGGCCCTGACCATCCCGATCGACAAGTACCGCGTCTCCTTCGCCATCCCGTGGGAGGACCACGTCCTGCTCGGCACCACCGACGAGGAGTACACCGGCGACCCGCAGGACGTCCGGGCCACCGAGTCGGACATCGACCAGATCATGGGCGAGGCCGCGCACGCCATCCGCGACGAGCACCTCGACCGCGACCTGATCACCTACGCCTTCGCCGGCCTGCGGGTGCTGCCCGGCGGCCCCGGCGACACCGCCGCCGCCAAGCGCGAGACCGTCGTCACCGAGGGCAAGGGCGGCATGCTGTCGGTCGCCGGCGGCAAGTGGACCACCTACCGGCACATCGGCCGCACCGTGCTGGAGAAGCTGGCCCACGTGCCCGGCACCACCCTCGGCGAGGACATGTCGACCATCGCCCGGACCGTGCCGCTGCCCGGCGTCGGCGCGCCGAACGCCGTCGCGCACCGCCTGCTGATCGACCGCGAGCCCGGCTCCCGGATGGAGCCGCTGGTCGCCAAGCACCTGGCCAGCCACTACGGCACGCTCTCCTTCGAGATCGCCCGCATGATCGACGAGAACCCGGAGCTGGGCCGGCCGATCCACGAGGACGGGCCGGACGTCTGGGCGCAGGTCGCCTACGCCGCCGACAACGAGTGGGCGTACACCACGGACGACGTCCTGCGCCGCCGCACCACGATGACCGTGCGCGGCCTGGACACCCCGGAGATCCGCGACGAGGTCGAGGCCTTCCTCGCGAAGCGCGGCACGAAGTAGGCGGGACCAGGTGAAGCAGGGCCGCGCGTAGGACCGCGGGGCTCTGCGACGGCCGACGCGGAGGGCGGGCACCCCAGGGCTGGGGGTGCCCGCCCTCCGGCATGCCGGGGGGGGGCGGTGCCACGGCGCCACGATCCCGGTGGGCGCCCGCCCGGCAGCGGGCCGACGATGCCGGGCGCGGCCGGCGTTCGGCGGCCGGTGTCGGGGTCAGACCACCGCACCGGCCTTGACCACGTGCTTCAGGTGGCGCTCCGGAGCCGTCAGTACCCCGAGGTCGGCCAGCGGATCGCCGTCGACGAGCAGCAGGTCGGCGTGGGCACCCGGTGCGAGGGTGCCGATCTGCCCCTCCATCCCGAGCAGCCGCGCCGCCGTGCTGGTGGCCGAGCGGATCACGTCGGCGGCCGGCTGCACCTCGGCGCGGAGCCGGAACTCCTCCAGCTGCGCCGGGTGCAGCGGCCCGAGCAGGTCGCTGCCGTAGACCAGGTTGGCGCCCGCGCGGTGGGCGCGCTCCAGCGCCGCCAGCCCGGCGTCGCGCACCTCGGCCAGCTTGCGCTGCGAGGACTCGGGCAGGCCGGACCGGGCGCCGAGCTTCGCCGTCTGCTCGTACGCGACCAGGGTCGGCACCAGGAAGGCGTCCTTCTCCACCAGCAGCTCGAGCGTCGCGTCGTCGATCAGGTTGCCGTGCTCGACGCAGCGCACGCCGGCCCGCAGCGCCCGGTCGACGGCCCGCGGGTGGTAGGCGTGCACGGTGACGTAGCGGTTGTGGTTCTCCGCCTCCTCGACGGCGGCGCGGATCTCCTCCTCGCTGTACTGGACGGCGGCGATCTCGTCGTGCGGCGAGGCGACGCCGCCGGAGAGCAGCACCTTGAGGTGGGCGGCGCCCTTGCGGAACTCGTCCCGGGCGGCGGCGCGGACGGCGTCCACACCGTCGGCGATCCGGGCGAAGTTCGGGCGGGACTCGCAGCAGGGCAGCGCGTCCTCACCGAGCGGGCGGAGGTCGCCGTGGCCGCCGGTCTGGGAGAGCGCCTTGCCGCCGTGGATCAGCCGGGGGCCGGGCGCCAGGCCCTCGTCCAGCGCGCGGGCCATGCCGTGGTCGGCGCCGCCGACGTCCCGGACGGTGGTGAAGCCGCGTCGCAGCATCCGCCCGGCCTCGGCGAGGGCCCGCACGGTGAGGTAGCCCGGGGTCCAGTTCGCGACCGCGTGCAGGTCGAGGGTGGTGACCAGCAGATGGACGTGGGCGTCGATCAGGCCGGGCAGTGCGGTGGCGCCCTGGGCGTCGATCACCCGGACGCCGTCGCCGGGCGCGGGCGGGCGGCCGGTGCCGGTGGCGGCGATCCGGCCGTCGGCGATCTCGATCCAGCCGGTGTCGGTGCGGGTGCCGGTCTCGGGGTGGAGCAGGTGGGCGTGGGTGATCAGCAGTCGGCTCATGGCGGCGGTTCTCCTGGCGGGCAGCGTTTGAGGCGGGCGGAGTTCGAGGCGGAGATTTCAATACGACCTGTATTGAATACACCATGTATCGTGTTCCTGTGAACCCACCCACGGTCGAACCAGACGCCCCCAGACCCCCGCGGCGCCGCGTCCACACCCGGGCGCGGATCCTCGCGGCCGCGAGCGAACTGTTCCTCTCCGCCGGGTACGGGCGGACCAGCATCGAGGACATCTGCGCCGCCGCCGGCTACACCCGCGGCGCCTTCTACTCGAACTTCGCGACCAAGGAGGACCTGCTGCTGACGCTCTTCGACGAGCAGGCGGCGGGCCGGATCGACGAGCTGGAGCGGCTGGCGGCGGCCGCCGGGGCGCTGGCGCCGCAGGAACGGGCGCGGCGGCTGGTCGAGGCACTGCTGCGAGTCGAGCCGGCCGAGACCGGCTGGATCCTGCTCTTCCTGGAGTTCCGGCTGCTGGCCGCCCGGACACCCGGGCTGGCCGAGCGGGTCGCGGAGCACGACCGGGCGGTGTCGGCGGCACTGGCGGCCGTACTGGAGCGGGCGCTGCCCGGGCTGGTGCCGCCGGGCACGGCGGCCGGGCAGGCCGCCGCGGTGATCCTGGCCGCCCGGGAGGGCCTGCTGGCCCGGACGGCGGCCGGCGGTCCGGCGGCGGAGGAGCTGCTGACGGCGACCACGGCGGTGCTGGGCGGACTTCTGGGCTGAGCGCCTGCGGCGGCGAACGCGGGGGGGGGGGGGGGGGGGGGGGGGGGGGGGGGGGGGGGCGGGGGGGGGGGGGGGGGGGGGGGGGGGGGGGGGGGGGGGGGGTG
>NZ_JBVJCO010000034.1:0-87366 GCF_055588525.1 Kitasatospora sp. NPDC041988 | reverse complement strand
ACAGAACTCTTCAAATCCCTGGGAAACCGTCGGGGCGAACCGCTTGCGGCGCCAAACGCGCTGGAGGCCGCCACCCGTGCCGTCTGGGTCCCCCCCTCCGGCGTGCGGTTCGGCTCGCATGGTCGAGCTCGCGGTTCGGCTCGCGCGGCCGGGAGCCGGTGGCCGGGTTCGCGCGGCCGGGAGCCGGTGGCCGGGTTCGCGCGGCCGGGAGCCGGTGCGGTGGAGCTGCGGTCAGATGATCAGGCTGAGCGGCATGATCAGGGCGATGGCGACCACCGAGATCACCGTCTCCATCACCGACCAGGACTTCAGGGTCTGGCCGACGCTCATCCCGAAGTACTCCTTCACCAGCCAGAAGCCGGCGTCATTGACGTGTGAGAAGAACAGCGAACCGGCGCCGATCGCCAGCACCAGCAGGGCCGCATGGGTCGACGACATGTCGGCGGCCAGCGGGGCCACGATGCCCGCGGCGGTGATGGTGGCGACGGTGGCCGAGCCGGTCGCCAGCCGGATCAGGACGGCGATCAGCCAGCCGAGCAGCAGTGCCGAGATGTGCCACTTGCTCGACCACTCGCTGACCGCGTTGCCCACGCCGACATCGATCAGGGTCTGCTTGAAGCCGCCGCCCGCGCCGACGATGAAGACGATGCCGGCGATCGGGCCGAGCGACTTGCCCACGATGTCGGAGATCCGGTCCTTCGAGAAGCCGGCCGCCCTGCCGAGCGTCAGCATGCCCAGCAGGGTCGCGGCGAGGAGGGCGATCAGCGGCGAGCCGATGAAGTCGAACACCCGCTGCGGCATCGCCTTCGGGTCGTCGATCACGACATCGGCCAGCGCCTTGCCGAGCATCAGCACGACCGGCAGCAGGATGGTCGCCAGCACAGCGCCGAAGGACGGGGTCCGCTCGGGCTTCTCGGTCTCCACCGGGGTGGTGGTCGCCGGGACCGCCAGCGGGCCGACCCAGCGCTCGGCGACCCGGGCGAACAGCGGCCCGGCGATGATCAGGGTCGGGACGGCGATCAGCAGGCCGAGCGCCAGGGTGACGCCGAGGTCGGCCTTCAGCGCGTCGACGGCCACCAGCGGGCCCGGGTGTGGCGGGACGAGCCCGTGCAGTACCGAGAGGCCGGCCAGCGCGGGGATGCCGATCCGCATCAGCGGGATGTTTCCCCGGCGGGCGACCAGCAGCACGATCGGGATCAGCAGGACGACGCCGACCTCGAAGAACAACGGCAGGCCGAGGACGGCCGCGATCAGCGCCATCGCCCACGGCAGCATCCTGGGACCGGAGCGGGACAGCACGGTGTCCGCGATGGTGTTCGCCCCGCCGGAGTCGGCGAGCAGCTTGCCGAGCATCGCGCCGAGGCCGATCAGCAGGCCGACGCCGGCGACCGTGGCGCCGAAGCCCGTCGAGAAGCTGGACAGCAGCTTGTCGAACGGAGCGCCCGCGACGGCGGCCAGCAGGCCCGAACCGAGGGTCAGCGCGAGAAACGGGTGCAGCTTCAGCTTGGTGATCAGCAGCACGATGGCGCCGATGCTGAGCAGCACCGCGATCAGCAGCTGGGAGTCGCTGCTGGTGTGCGGCAGGGCCGGTGGGGCGGCCGCGAGCACGAGGGTGGGGGTCACGCGAGGTCTCCATTGACGGGCCGCAGCAGTGCCACGGCCATCTCGACGAGTTCTTCGGGGGGCAGGCCGACGTCCAGGACGGCGCCGCGCTCGTCCGCCGCGAGGGGTTCCAGGGCGGCGTACTGCGAGTCGAGCAGCGACGGCGGCATGAAGTGGCCGGTGCGGTGGGCGAGCCGGTCCCCGACCAGCTCGTGACCGCCGCTGAGGTGCAGGAAGAAGGCGCCCGGGCAGGCCGCGCGCAGGGTGTCGCGGTAGCGGTGCTTCAGCGCCGAGCAGGTGACCACGCCGCCGGTGCCGGCGTCGGTCCGCTCCCCGAGCCAGCCGCCGAGGGCGCGCAGCCAGGGGGCGCGGTCCTCGTCGTCCAGCGGGATACCGGCCGACATCTTGGCGATGTTGGCGGGCGGGTGGAAGTCGTCCGCCTCGGCGTAGGGGAGGTCGAGGCGGTCGGCCAGGAGGCGGGCCAGGGTGGTCTTGCCGACACCGGAGACGCCCATCACCACGACCGCGAGGGGGCCGGGGGTGGTGGGTTCCGGGGTGTCGTGGTTCTCGACGCTGAGAGCCATGGGTGGTGCTCCTTCGTTGCCAGGCCGCCACTATCGCTCCAAAGATATGACGTATTCAAGTAGTGGAAACCAAATCGTCATACTTTTAACGATGGGGGGACGGGAAGGGGTGCCCCGGGCAGCCGGGGCGAGGGCCGCGCGGCGCGGGGTGGCGGATGACGTCTAGGCTGGGCGGATGGAGATCCAGGGGCTGCCCGGCCGACTGCTTGCCGAGCTCGGACCGGCCATCGCGTCCGGGGAGATTCCCGAGGGCGGGGTGCTGCGCAGCGAGGAGCTGGAGGAGCGGTTCGGGGTGTCGCGGACGGTGGTCCGCGAGGCGGTGCGCATCCTGGAGGGGATGCGCTTGGTGGCGTCCCGGCGCCGGGTCGGCATCACCGTCCAGCCGAAGTCCGACTGGGACGTCTTCGATCCGCTGGTGATCCGCTGGCGGCTGGCGGGCAGCGACCGGCCGGCGCAGCTGCGTTCGCTCGGCTCGCTGCGGGTCGCGGTGGAGCCGGCCGCGGCCGCCCTGGCCGCACGGCATGCCAGTGACGACGATCGTCGCCGACTCAGCGCACTGGCAGTGGAGTTGACGATGACGGCGCGCGCCGCCGATCTGGAGACCTTCCTCCGGCACGACATCGCCTTCCACGCCACCGTCCTGCGGGCGTCCGGGAACGAGATGTTCGCCCACCTCGGGGACACCGTCGGGGCGGTGCTGACCGGCCGGACCGAGTACCATCTGATGCCCCATCAGCCCGAGTCCTACGCGATCCGGCTGCACCGCGAGGTCGCGGAGGCGATCTGCGCGGGGGACGCCGGGCATGCGGAGCAGGCGATGCGGACGATCGTGGCGGGCGCGCTGGAGGAGCTCAACCAGCAGTTGGACCGGCCCGCGGCCGAGCCGGGGCTTTCCGGTACAGATCACACGATTTGACGGCAGTTCGGTGAATTCGGGCGCATAGTCCGGGTACGGCAGGGCAGAGTGTTCCCCGGGGGGGCGCGTTTCGTGCGCCCGTCCCGCACGCCTGCCACCGTCGACCGCGCTGGGGGTCGCCCGATGTCCGTCGCACGCCGTCGCCGCCGTCTGCCCGACGAGGTACGGGTCGCCGCCGTCCGGGCGGTGCTCTGCCTGGCGTTCACCCTGGTCGGCCTGTTGGTCGCCACGCTGGCCTCGTACGCGGGCAGTTGGCTGATGACGCCCGCGCTGATGGCGATGGGGCTCGGGGTGTTCGGCTCGGCGTGGTGCCTTCTGGAGATCCTGATCTCACGCCAGATCGCCGCGCAGCGGATGCGCGGGCCGAACTCGGCGTCGCCGATGGCGGGCAGCCGGGCCCCCTCCGGAGCCCGGCCGCTCCCCCGCCCGGCCGGCCCGCCGGCCACGACGGTCAGGCCGGGACGGCCCGGTAGTGGGTGGTGAGCCGGCCGGTGTCGTCCAGGACGTGGAAGACGAGCATCGGCGGCTGGTCGAAGCGGATGTCGGGGGCGCCCTCGCAGGGCAGCGTGACGGTGGAGACGACGCCGGGCGCGACCAGGACGGGCAGCCCGGCGAAGGTGGTGGCCGCGCCCGTGTGGGCATGGCCGCAGAGCAGGGCGGCCACCCGGGGGTGGCGGGCCAGCACCGCGGCGAGGCGCTCCTCGCCGAACTGGCGGATCGGGTCGACGTACGGCAGCTGGAGGTCGGCCGGCGGGTGGTGGAAGGCCACCAGCGCGGGCAGTTCGGGGCGGCCGTCGGCGAGCCGGGCGTCCAGCCAGGCCAGCGTCTCGTCGTCCAGGAGGCCGTCGTCGCGGCCGGGGATGGATGAGTCGAGCATCAGGAGGTCGGCGCCGGGCAGCTCGTGCCGCCGGTTGACCGGGCCCTCGGCGGCTTCCTCGCCGAGCAGCACCTCGCGGTAGGGCGCGCGCCGGTCGTGGTTGCCGGGACAGGTGACCACCGGGTGACGGGAGCTCAGCACCTTGGCGACCTGCTCGTACTCCCCCGGCAGGCCGT
Source organism: Kitasatospora sp. NPDC041988 (assembly GCF_055588525.1). Taxonomy (NCBI): domain Bacteria; kingdom Bacillati; phylum Actinomycetota; class Actinomycetes; order Kitasatosporales; family Streptomycetaceae; genus Kitasatospora; species Kitasatospora sp. NPDC041988. The sequence goes on along the minus strand of NZ_JBVJCO010000034.1, from coordinate 83,211 downwards.
GGTCGGCGAGGTCGCCGGTGACCAGCACGGCGTCCAGCGGGCCGGGCAGGGCGTTGAGGTACGCCATCACCTGCTCGGCCCGCCGGTACGCGCGGGCGCCGGCATCGCCCTCCTGGTCCTGGCCGAGGTGGATGTCACTGAAGTGAGCGATCGTCAGCATGCGGACACGCTAGTACGACCATCGGACAACGTCACCTGACAAGGCGTCACGAGACCGGGGCCTCCGCCGGGCGCTTGAACATCCGGGTGGCGGTGATCTCGCCGTGGATGGCCGGGCCGTCCGGGTCCGGCGCGGCCGGCAGACCCGGGCGCAGGTGCTCCTCTACCGAGATGTACTTGAGCCCGGCCCGCAGGTCGGCGTCGTTGCGCAGCCGGATGACCAGCGGGAACTCGGCGAGCGCGGTGGTGTCGAAGAGGCCGGTGGTGTAGATCAGCTGGACGCCGAGCGCGTCGGCCACGGCCCGCTGGAGCTCCAGCAGGTAGGTGGCGTTGGCGCGGCCGATCGGGTTGTCCAGGAAGAGCGTGCCGGCGTGCCGCAGCTGGGACTGGCCGCGGTCGTTGGCGCGCAGCGCGGCCATCGTGCAGTAGAGCGCGATGGCGGCCGTGAGCAGCTGGCCGCCGGAGAAGACGTCGGACATCTGGCCGACGCCGACCCGCTCGGCGCGCAGCACGGCGTCCGGCTTGAGGATCTCGACGGAGACGCCGCGCGGGCCGATCGCGGCGGCGACGCCGCGCAGCAGCAGGGACATTCCGTCGCGGCGCAGGTCGCTGTTCTTCCTGACGGCGGCGCGGGTGGCCTCGTCGATGACCTCGCCCAGGCGTTCGACCAGGGTGGCGTGGTCCGGGTCCTCGAAGCGGATGCGGAGGAACTCCTGGCCGGACCACTCCCCCAGGCCCTCGGGCAGGCGGGAGAGCCGCTGGGCGGCGCGCAGGGTGGTGAGCGAGGACTCCACCAGGCCGCGCAGGCGGTCGACGATCGAGCCGCGGTTGCGCTCCAGCTGGGCGAGTTCGTCGGTGAGCACGCGCAGCCGGGGGGCGAAGGCCGTGGCCCAGGCGGCGGCGTGGTCGGGCAGGGCGGAGGCGGGCAGTTCGCGGATCTGCTGGCGGGCCGGGGTGCGGACGGCCTCGTAGCGGGCCGCGTTGGCGTGCCGGACGAGCGCGTCGGAGGCGTCACGGACGGCGAGTTCGGCGGAGGAGAGCTCGCCGGCGGCGGTGCGCAGGGCCCGGCGGGCGTCGGCGGCGGCGGTGCGGGCGTCGGCGAGTGCGCCGAGGTAGGGCTCGGCCGGCCGTCCGTCGTCCTCCTGGTGCTCGCGCAGGCCGTCGCGGAGCTGGCCGGCGTGCTCGTCGAAGTCGGCGGCGGCGGACTGGGCGGCGTCGAAGGTCCGCTGGAGGTCGGCGTGCGCGGTGCGGGCGGTCTCGACCGTCTCGCGGCGCTCGGCGAGCCGGCTGGTGGCGGTGCGCAGCAGGGCCTGGGCGTGCTCGGGGTCGGCGGGGACGAGGTCCTCGGGCAGCTCGGTGTGGGCCTCGCCGTCGGCGGGGGCGGAGCGCTCGGCCTCGCCGCGCAGCCGGCCGAGCTGCTCGCTGGCGGCGGCGGCGCGGGCCTCGATGGTGGCGACCAGCTCCTCGGCGCGGGTGGCGGCCGCCTGGCGGGCGGGGCCGTCGGCGCCGTCGGGGCTGCCGAGCAGTTCCTCGGCGCGGGTGCGGACCTTGTTGGTGAGACGGTCGAGTTCGGCCGCGGCGGCGGCCTCGTCGCCCTCGGCGCGGGCCTGTTCGGCGCGCAGGTCGGCGCCGACGCCGACCTTCTCGTAGAGCTGGGAGGCGGCGCGGTAGGCCTCGCGCAGGGCGGGCAGGGCGGCGGGGGCGCCGGTGTCGGGCTCGTCGTCCTGCTCGGCGGCGGGGATCTCGGCGCGTTCGGCGCGCAGGGTCCGTGCGGTGCGGCGGGCGTCGTCGGCGGCGCGCTGGGCGGCCCGGCGGTCCTCGTCGCAGGTGCGGGCGCGCTCGGCGCACTGGGCCTGGCGGCGGTCGCACTCGGTGGCGTCCTCGGCGAGTTCGCGCAGGGCGCGCGTCCAGCCGGCGCGTTCGCGCAGCCGGAAGGCGAGGCCGGAGAGGGCGTCGGCGCGGCGGCGGGCGCGCTGGGCGGCCTCGCGGTGCTCCTCGTGCGCGAAGGCGGCGGCGGCGTGGTCGGTCTCGGCCTCGTCGTGGTCGGCGCGCAGGGTGTTGAGGGCGGCGGCGGCCTGCTCGGCGTGCTCACGGGCGGCCTCGGCCGCGGCGGCGAGTTCGGCGAGGGTGCCGGGCGGGCAGCTGGCGTGCCAGGAGGCGAGGCGCGCGGCGAGGGCGCGGTCGCCGCCGAGCCGGGCGGCGAGTTCGCGGATGTGCTCCTCACGGGCGGTGGCGCGGGTGCGCAGTTCGCGGCGCTCGTCATCGGCGGCGGACTCGTCGTGCATGGCCGGGTTCGGCGGCACGAGAAAGAACGCGGGCTCGTCGGTGATCGGGGCGATCAGCGAGGCGGCGGCGCCGACGGCCACGGTGGAGCGCGGCAGCAGGGCGGCGGCCTGGAGGGCCTCGCGGGCCCGCTCCAGCGAGTTGGGGTCGGTGATGACCACGCCGTCGACCAGTTCGGGCCGGGCGGCGAGGATCGCCTCGTGGTCCACCGGGTCGACGGACTGGGCGAGGTAGCGCCAGCCGGGCAGGGCGGGGATGCCGTGCTCGGCGAGGTACTCGACGGTGGCGAGGACGTCCGGGCCGGGCGGCAGCAGGCCGCCGTCGCCGAGCGCGGCGAGGATGCGGGAGTCGTCGGCGGCGGCGGTGCGCAGGTCGAACAGGGTGCGTTCGGCGGTGGCGATGGCCTCGTCGAGCAGCTCGCGCAGCGACTCGGCGGAGCGGTCCAGCACGGCGGGGGTGAGGAAGCCGGCCTCCTCCTGCGCACCGTCCTGGTAGGGGGTCAGCGAGAGCAGGTCGGCGAGGCGCGGCTCGGTGGCGAGCAGGGCGGCGGTGCGCTGCTCGGTGGCGAGGGCCTGGGCGGCGGCCTTGCGGGCGTCGCCGGCGCGTTCGGCGGCGAGCTCGGCGCGGCCGGTGGCGGCGGCGGCCTCGCGCAGCCGGGCGGCGGCGGACTCGGCGGCCGTGCGGGCCTGGGCGAGCGCGGCGCCGGCGGCCTTCTCGACGTCGGCGGCGTGCAGGGCCGCACGGGCCGGGTCGACGTCGCCGTCGGCGTCGATGAAGCCGGCCTCGACGGCGGCGGCGGTCTCCTGCTCGACCTCGGCGAGGCGCTGGCGCAGGTGGTCGGACTCGCTGCGGGCCTTCTGGGCGGCGGTGGCCGCCTCGGTGGCGTCGGTCTGGGCCTTGGACCCGTCGGCCTGCAGCTCGCCCGCCCGCTGCTCCTCGGTGTCGGCGCGGTCCTCGGCGGCCGCGGCGGCGGCTTCGAGGGCGCGGGCCAGGGCGGTGGCGGCGCGGGCGCGGGCGGCCAGCGCCGGGGCGGCGTCCAGCTCGGCCTCGCGGATGGCGGCGGCGACCCGGGTCACCCGGTCGGCGGCGGCGCGCTGGCGCAGCACGGCCTCGGCGGCCTGCCAGGCGGAGTGCAGGGTACGGGCCTCGGTCAGCTCGCGGCGCAGGGCGGCGGCCTCGGTGGTGGCGGCGGCCAGGCCCAGGGTGGCGTGCCGGTGGGCGAGTTCGGCGGTGATCAGGGTGTGCCGGGTGCGGTCGGCCTCGGCGGCGGTGACGGCGCCCGCCGCGGCGGCGACCTCGATGGCGAGGTCCTGGGCGCGGTCGCGTTCGGCGGCGGCCCGGGAGGTGAGGGCGTGGGCGAGCCGGCGGGTGCGGCGCTCAGCGGTGCGGTGGGCCTCGCGGACGGTCTCGCGGGCGGTGGTGGCCTCGGCGATCCGCTCCAGCAGGTCGAGCGAGCCGGCGGTGAAGTCGCGTTCGGCGGTGAGTTCGGCGCGGCGGCCGAGCTTGGCGGCGAAGCCGTGGACGAGGTCCGCGAGGCCGTCGGTGTCGCGGGTGTCGGTGACGGCGCGCAGCAGCAGGTCGGTGAAGTCGCTGTCGTGCTTGACCGCGAAGAGGCCGGCCGCCTCGCCCTCGTCGGCGTTCATCTCGCGCTGGTAGCGGAAGAGTTCGGGGTCGAGGCCGAGGTCGCCGAGGTGCTCCGTCCAGCGGTCGTGGCCGTCCTCGAAGACCAGGTCGAGGTGCGGGTGGGCCTTGCCGGCCTCGGTGAGGGCGTCGCGGAAGCCCTTCATCGTGCGGCGGCGGCCGCGGGCCTTCTGGTCGCCGACCAGGCTGACCCGCTCGGCGACGGGCAGCGAGTCCAGGGTGAGGCCGGGGCCGGGGCGGAAGGAGTACCAGGTCTCGGCGAACTTGCGCGGGTCGGAGGAGACCTGGCGGCCGCGCCACTCGCTGACCTTGCCGACCACGATCAGCTCGCCGGTGACGGTGTGCTGCCACTCCAGGGCGACGTGGCCGCAGTCGTCGGCGAGCAGGAACTTGCGCAGCACGCCGGAGCTGGCGCCGCCGAGGGTGTTGCGGTGGCCGGGGAGCATCACCGAGAAGATCAGCTTGAGCAGGACGGACTTGCCGCCGCCGTTCTCCAGGAAGAGCACGCCGGCCGGGGCGGGGCGGCGGACCGGACCGTCGGCCTCCTCGCCGAAGAGGCCGATCTGCTGCGGGGCCGGGTCGGCGACGGGCTCGCCGACGCCGCGCAGGTCGAGCACCGTGTCGGCGTATCGGGCGCCCGCCGGTCCGATCGAGTAGAGGCGGACCCGGTTGAGCTCGTACATGTGCGGCGGTTCTCCAGATGGGCGGTGCGGGAGGAGATGGGCGGTGCGGGAGGGTCGGTCAGAGGGAGTGGAACGGCAGACCCGCGTCGGCGACCAGCTCGTCGCCGGTGTCCGGCGGCAGCAGGCTGGCGGTGCCGTCGGAGACCGGGACGACGCCGAGGTCGAGCAGCTCGGCCATGGCGGCGCTGCCGGCCAGGTCGCGGACCTGGAGCTGGTAGCGGGCGGTGGTGCGGTAGGTGCCGCCGGAGTCGTCCGAGGTCTTCTGCAGGAAGCCGGAGTCGACCAGGAACATCACGGCCTTGGCGACGATGCCGATGGTCGAGCCGGAGAGCCGGCGGGCGTCCTTGGTGGCGCCGGTGGCGGTGCGCCGGGCCCAGACCCGCCAGGCGGCCTCCAGGCCGGGGGCGTCGCTCTGCGGGTCGGTGTTGGCGCCGTCGGCCTCGGCCTGCTCCTCCAGCCGGCGGCACGCCTGGCGGACGAAGGAGTCGACGCCGTTGACGGTGATCCGGCCGAGGTAGCCGTCGTCGGCGAGGTCCTCGGGCCGGGGGAAGGCCATCGCGGCGACGGCGAGGTGGGCCAGACCGTGCAGGAAGCGGTCGGTGGACTCGGAGGCGGCGCGGCGCGAGTAGTCGCCCATCCGGACGGCGAAGACGGAGTCCTCGGCGGCGGCCACGGCCATGCCGGCGCGCGGCGAGACCTCCAATACGACCAGGCCCATGCCGGTGGCGACGGCGTCGGCGAGGCGGGCGAACGGCGGGTCCTCGCGGTGGCGGCGGACCAGCTCGGCGTACTCGGCGTCGCGGGCGGGGAGCAGCTTGGCCTGGAGGCCGAAGGAGACCAGCCGGGCCGCGTCGGCGACGTCGGCCGGGGTGATCGCGGCGGGGGCGGCCGGCTCGGTCTCGGGCGCCCAGGACGTGTCGTGGTGGGTCGTCACGGGCGGTGCTCCTCTGGGGCGTTGCTGCTGGTCCGGATGGCCTGGGCGGTCTGGGCGCTGCGGGTGCTCTGGGTGGTGTGGATGGTCTGGGTGGCCTGGGTGGTCTGGCGGTGCGTCAACTGGCGTCCTTGCGGTCGGCCGCCATGCCGGCCGCGTCCAGCAGGGCGCTGCCGACGATGAGGTCGGCGCCGCCGAACTCCGGGTCGCGCAGCGGGGTGCCGTCGTCGACCGCGAAGAGCAGCCGCTCCTCGCCCTGCCGGTAAGCGGTGCCGACCGGCGGGCTGGCCGCGTGCACGGCCAGCAGGGCGACCAGGTACGGCAGCTCGGGGTCCTGCTTGCGGGCGTCGGCGAGCAGGCCGGAGAGCCGGCGGGGGGCGTCGGCGGGCAGGTCGAGCAGCTCCAGCGCGGACTCCAGCTGCGCCTCGGAGAACCGGCTGTCGTCGGGGGTGGCGACGAGGTCCGGGTCGGGCAGCTCGGCGCCCAGGTGCTCGCGTTCGACCGGCGGGGTGAGCAGCAGGTCCACCAGGTCGGCGACGCGGACCGAGACGGGCGTGCGCAGGCCGGTGCCGCGGGCGAAGAAGGCGCCGGTGGGCCGGACGGCCTGCTCCACCGGCAGCCGCAGCACGGGTGCGAGCAGCTGCCCGTAGAGGTCGATGCCGCTGCGGGCGCCGGGCGAGGCGAAGGCCTGGCGGTCCTGCTCGGCGCGGAACAGCGGGCCGGCCTCCAGCAGGCGGGTCTGCAGCTTCGTGTGGCGGCGGATGCAGTCCTTGACGATGTCGAGCAGCTCGGCGGCGCGGCGCTTGTGCTCCGCCCCTTCAGGGGTGTGGGGCTCGGCCTCGTCCCGGGCCTTGCGGATGTTGGTGAGAATCGCGTTCTCGTGCCGGTAGCGGTCGGCGATGTGGTCGAGCGCCTCGTCGATGAGGTCGGGGATGGCCTGCATCCAGTCGACGGCGCGCACGTTGCGCCGGGTGGCGTCGAGGGCGCGGCGCAGCGTCTCGGCGTACTGGACGGTGCGGTAGCGGGCCTGCTCGGCGGCGAGCTGGGCGTCGGCCAGGCGGCCCCGGCGGATCAGCACCTCCAGCTTGACCTCGGCGGCGATCTGGGCCGAGGTGACGTCGGTGTCGAGCGCGCCGACCAGGACGTTGACCGCCTCGTCGGTGGTGCGCAGGTAGACGCCGCCGTCGGGGCCGGGCACCTCCTCGATCAGCTTGAAGTCGTAGTCGCGGCGGACGTACGCGCCGTCCGCGCCGAAGGTGCCGTAAACGGCCCGGAAGCCGCGGTCGACGCTGCCGACGTTGATCAGCGACTCCAGCACCCAGCGGGCGACCCGCTCGTGCTCGGCGGTGGGCCGGCCGGTGGCCTGGGCGGCGACGCGGGGCAGCAGCCGGGCGAGCACTATGTCGCGGTCGGCCCCGGTGTCGAAGTCCATGTGCAGGGTGACCAGGTCGATCGCGGCGAGGCCGACCTCGGCCATCGCGTAGCCGCCGTACTCGCCGGCCAGCATCCCCTTGCGGTTGTCCAGGTCGTGGAGCGGGGCGGTGCAGGCCAGCGCTTTGAGCCGGCGGGCGAGGCCCTCGTCGGCTGCGGGGCCGGGCGCGGGCCGCACGGCGGCGGGGGCGGGCCCGGCGGGCGGCCGGAGCCCGTGCTCGGTGGGCGGGTCAGCGATGGCGGTCACGGTGGACAAGATTAGAGGTAGGCACCGACTTCGACCGAAACGGACCTTACGGGCAAGGCCGGGACCGGGCCGAACGCGCGCCACTAGAACTGGATTTCGAGAAAATGCCTTCACGGCGCGCCCGGCCCGGCCATCATGCGTCCTATGATCACCAGACTGGTACGAGGCGGCCTCGCCGCCGCACTGGCCGTGACCACCCTCGCCGCGGGCACCGCCGCCTCCGTCGCCGCGACCACCGCCCGGACGGCGGTCACCGGCCCGAACGTCGGCGTCACCCAGGCCGGGAACTACCCGATCTTCCCGGTCGACTACACCAACTTCTCGGTGACCTGGAAGTCCTCGGGCACCGCCGACCTCACCGGGGTCACCCACCTCACCGTCGAACTGCCGCCCGGTCTGACCACGAGCGGCGCGACGATCACCTCTTTCCAGGACTACACCTTCACCGAGACGATCTCGCCCGACGCCCGCCGCCTGGATGCCTACTTCACCGGCAACCGGGCTCCGGGGCGCAGTGAGTTCATGAAGGTCTACGTGCAGTCCCACGGCACCAAGCCGGCCGGGACGATCAAAGTGACGGCCGCGAACCGGAACGACGCGGACCCGTCCGACAACGTCTCGACCTATGTGCTCGGCAGCGGCCCGCAGGCCCCGGCCACCCAGGCCGCACCCGCGGTGACCGGCATCGACACCACGTCCGGCGCGGGCACGGGCGGCACCGCCGTCACACTGACCGGCACCAACCTGGACAACGGCTTCGTGCTGTTCGGCGACTCGGTCGCGGCCGGCAGCTGCACCGGCACCACCTGCACCGTGACCACCCCCGGCGGCGCGGGCAGCACGCCGGTCACCGTGGTCACCCCGGGAGGTTCCGCGGCCGCGCCCACCCCGTTCGACTACACCGGTGCGGCTCCCCCGGCGCCGCCCGCCCCGGCGGTCACCGGTCTGACCACCAGCACCGGCCCGGCCGCCGGAGGCACCCAGATCTACGTCCAGGGCAGCAACCTGGCCTACGGCACCGTGCGCTTCGGCGGCGTCCCGGCCACCCGCTACTCCTGCGGCGCGTCGCTCTGCTCGGCGACCGCCCCGGCGGGGACGGGCGTGGTCGATGTCACGGTGACCACGGCCGGCGGGACGAGCGCGGCCGGCCCGGCGGACCGGTTCACGTACACCGCGTAGCGGGTTTCGCAGGCAGTGGCCGGGCGCGGGGTTCGCGTCCGGCCACCGGCGTCTCCGGGCGTTTCCCGGCGTTTCCCGGCGTTTCCGGGCGGACCACGGGCGCAGCCCGGGCGGACTCGCGGCCATAGTTGAACACGTTCAATTCTTCGGTCTAGAGTCGTGCTGCGCGGGTGGGACAAGGCCTCACCCGCTCCTCGGCATGGAGGTTTGCGCGATGGGCACTGATCCCGAGACTGCCCTGCGGCGGGTGCGCCGGTGGCTGTGGATCTTCGTGGTCTGCCTGGTGCTGAGCGGCCTGACCGCCTTCCCGCTGGAGACCGAGACCAGGTGGCTGGCCGGGTTCGCCACCGGCCCGGCCGCCCCCGTCACCGACCACCTGCCGGCCCTGGTCGCGTGGCTCGAACGGGTCCGCGACGGCCTCGCCGAGACCAACGACCGCTATCCCTTCCTCGCCTACGGCACCGACTGGCTCGCCTTCGCGCACCTGGCGATCGCTGCCGCGTTCCGGGGGCCGCTCAAGGACCCGGTGCGCAACATCTGGGTGATCCGCTGGGCCGTCCTCGCCTGCGCGGGCATCATCCCGTTGGCCCTGGTCTGCGGTCCGCTCCGGGGCATCCCGCTCTACTGGCGATTCATCGACATGTCGTTCGGCGTCGTCGGCGTCGTCCCGCTGCTGATCGTGCTGCGCGCGTTGCGGCCGCTGGAACGGGCCGCCGACGCCGCCGCCCGCACCACCGCGGCCACCGGGTGAGCCGTCCGGGGGAACGCCCGGGCACCGGGCCGCCGGTGGGGCGGGCCGGTGCCCGGGCGGGCGGCACCGGGCTTCACACGCAGGCCCTACCATCTGGCTCAACAGCTGTGGGAGGCGGACGGGCGTGACCGATGCGGTGATCGATCTCAATGCGGACCTCGGTGAGGGGTTCGGGCGGTGGACGCTGACCGACGACGAGGCGCTGCTCTCCGTGGTGACCAGCGCCAACGTCGCCTGCGGCTTCCACGCCGGGGATCCGTCGACCATGCGCCGGGTCTGCGCGCTGGCCGCCGAGCACGGCGTCCGGATCGGCGCCCAGGTCTCCTACCGCGACCTGGCCGGCTTCGGCCGGCGCGCGATGGACGTCCCGCCGGAGGAGCTGGCCGACGAGGTCGCCTACCAGATCGGCGCCCTCCAGGTCTTCGCCCGCGCGGCCGGCTCCCGGGTCTCGTACGTCAAACCGCACGGCGCCCTCTACAACCGGGTGGTGGGCGACTCCGAGCAGGCCGAGGCGGTGGTCGCGGGCGTGCTGCGGGCCGGGGCGGTCTGCGACGGCCCGCTGCCCGTGCTCGGCCTGCCCGGCTCCCGCTTCCTGGCGGTCGCCGAGGGCGTCGGGCTCCCGGTGGTCACCGAGGCGTTCGCCGACCGCGCGTACACCTGGGCCGGCACCCTGGTGCCGCGCCGCGAACCGGACGCCGTGGTGCACGACCCCGAGACGGTGATCACCCGCGCGGTCGGCATCGCCCGGGACGGCACGGTGGAGGCCGTCGGCGGCGAGCCGATCGCGGTCGAGGCGCGCTCGCTCTGCGTCCACGGCGACACGCCCGGCGCCGCCCAGCTCGCCTGGCGCATCCGCGGCGCGCTCGCCTCGGCGGGCGTGCGGGTGGAGGCCTTCACGTGAAGGCGGCGGGGGGCGCCGAGGGCCAGGGGGGCGCCGAGGGCCGGTCGGGCTCGGGCGCCACGACCGGGGGCTCGGGCACCACGGCGGAACGTGGCGGCGATCCGGAGCTCCGGCCGGCCGGGGACCACGCGCTGCTGGTCGAGGTCGCCGGGACGGCCGAGGTGGGCGCCCTGTACGCCTGGCTGCGCGAGCGGCAGGCGGCGGGCGAGCTGCCCGCCGTCGAGGAGATCGTCCCCGCCGCCCGGACCGTCCTGCTGGACGGCGTCGCCGACGTCCCCGCGCTCACCGCGCTGCTGCGGGCGGCCCGCCCGACGGCGGCGGCCACGGCGCCCGGCCCGCTGCTGGAGGTGCCCACCGTGTACGACGGCGCCGATCTCGCCGAGGTGGCCGCGCTCTGGGGGGTCTCCCCCGAGGCGGCCGTACGGATCCACACCGAGCCCGAGTACGTGGTCGCCTTCTGCGGCTTCGCCCCCGGCTTCGGCTACCTCACCGGCCTGCCGGAGCAGTACGCGGTACCTCGGCGCGCCACCCCGCGCAGTGCCGTCCCGGCCGGCTCGGTCGCCTTGGCCGGCCCCTACACCGGCGTCTACCCGCGCTCCTCCCCCGGCGGCTGGCAGCTCCTCGGCCGCACCGGTCTGCCGCTCTGGGACGCCGCCCGCGAACCGGCGGCGCTGCTCGCACCGGGCGTGCGGGTCCGGTTCACGGCGGCGCGGTCCACGGCCGACGGGGCAGGGGCCGACGGGGCAGGGGCGATGCGGGGTGACCGTGGCTGAGCGGGAGCCCTCAGCCACCGGGGCAGGGACCGGGGCCGGGAGCAGGTCCAGGATCGGGGCCGAGCTGGAGGTGGTCCGGCCCGGCCCGCTGACCACCGTGCAGGACCTCGGGCGCCGGGGCGTCGCCCACCTCGGCGTTCCCCGGGCGGGTGCGCTGGACGGGCCGGCGCTGCGTGCGGCCAACCGGCTGGTCGGCAACGAGCCCGGCGCGGCCGCCCTGGAGACCACGCTCGGCGGGGTCGCCCTGCGCGCGGACGGGCCGGTGGTCGTGGCCGTCACCGGCGCACCGTCCCCGGTCCGGGTGGACGGGCGGCCCGCCGCGTGGGGCGCGCCCGTCGCCGTCCCGGCCGGCGCGCTGGTCGAGGTCGGTGCCGCCACCCACGGTGTGCGCGGCTACCTGGCGGTGGCGGGCGGGATCGCCGTCCCGCCCGTGCTCGGCAGCCGCTCGGCCGACCTGCTCTCCGGCCTCGGCCCGCCCCCGCTGGCCGCCGGCGACCGGCTGCCGGTCGGCCCGCCCCCGCCGTACCGGCCGGCCGCCGACCTGGTGCCCCTGCCCGCACCCCCGGCCGAACTGGTGCTGCGGCTGCAGCTCGGGCCCCGCGCCGACTGGTTCGAACCGCAGTCGGTGGCCTGGCTGGCCCGCGAGCACTACCGGGTGGCCCCGGCCAGCAACCGGATCGCCCTGCGGACGGAGGGCCCGTCGGTCAGCCGGGCCCGCGGCGGCGAACTGCCCAGCGAGGGCATGGTGCTGGGCGCCGTCCAGATCCCCCCGGACGGCCTGCCGGTGGTCTTCCTCGCCGACCACCCCACCACCGGCGGCTATCCCGTCCTCGGTGTCGTCCCGCCCGCCGACCTCGCGTCGGCCGCCCAGGCCCGCCCGGGAACGCCGGTCAGGTTCGTGCTGCTGCGGGGGCGGTAGGGCGCTCCCGCCGCAGCACGGTGAGCCGCGCGGTGCAGGGCCCGCCGCTGCGCGCACCCGTGACCGTCGACGACCCGTCAGGGCGGAGCAGTCACGTGCCTGTTGTCGAGCCTCCGGGCAGTGTCGGCCCGGGTCAGCAATCGAACAGGGCTGAGGTCAGGCGGTGTCGGCGAGCCGGATCGGTGTAGTGGTCGGGGCGGTCAGCACGGTTGGCGAAGTCCTGCGACGAGGAGCTCGACCATTCTGCGTGCGTCGTAGCGGGGGTCGCTCTCGGCGCCGATGCAGAGGTTTCCGACGCCTCGCATGAGCTGGTAGGCGTCGTGGCCGGGGCGGATCTCACCGGAGGCCGCGGCGGCGTCGAGGAGTCGGGTGCACACCGGCAGGAGGCGCTCCAGGAAGTAGGCGTGCAGCGCCTCGAAGCCGGAACTGTCGCTGCGCAGTGCGGCTGCGAGGCCGTGCTTGGTGACCAGGAAGTCGACGAAGAGGTCGACCCACCGCCCGAGGGCGGCGTGAGGTGTCGGGCTGGTCGTCAGCAGGGCCGGGCCGGCTTCGGCGCAGGCTTCGACCTGGTGGCGGTAGACGGCGATGACGAGATCCGCCCGGGTGGGGAAGTGGCGGTAGATCGTGCCCGTCCCGACGCCGGCCTTGGCCGCGATGTCGCGTACCGGCGCTTCCACGCCCGAGGTGACGAAGACCGCGGCGGCCGCGTTCAGCAGGGCCTGCTGGTTTCGCCGGACGTCCTTGCGCTGAGATCCGGACGCGCTTGGCGCGCTCTGGTCATTGTCCTTCACCGCGACGCTCCTTCCGTGACATTGCCAAATCGGAACCGCGTTCCGTATCGTGAGCGGAACAAGGTTCCGTTTCGCCCATTGTGGCAGACCCCGGGACCGGGCCGGCCATCATCACGCTCCACCCGGACAGAAGAGCACGCGCGATCGTCGACGCCGGTGTCGACGTGTCTGCGCACGAGAAACGCTCCCCGCTCCCCGCTCGGCCCGGCCTTCGGCGCCACCGGTCGCCAGGCCTACGGAAACCGAGACTGCGAAGAACCGAACGGAAGGCACTTTCATGTCCGACTCGAACGCCGCGGACGCCCAGAAGACCGCGGGTGCGCCCGCCATGGTGGTATCCGCGAATCCGGTCGTCCTGCCCGCCCCGGGCCGCGGCGAGGACCTCCAGGTCCGCGTTTCCGCCCCCGCCACCGGCAGCGACCTGCCCGTCATCGTCTTCTCGCACGGCTTCGGCTGGTCGATGAACGGCTACGCCCCGCTGGCGGACTACTGGGCCGCACACGGCTTTGTCGTCATCCAGCCCACCCACCTCGACTCCAGGACACTCGGCCTTCCGGCCGACGACCCCCGTACGCCGCGGATCTGGCGCTTCCGGATCGAGGACCTCACGAGCGTGCTGGACGGACTCGACGCCCTGGAAGCCTCCGTGCCGGGCCTCGCCGGGCGCATCGACCACGACCGCATCGCCGTGGCCGGCCACTCCTGGGGAGCCCAGAGCGCGAGCACGCTGCTGGGCGCGCGCGTCCTCGACCCCGACGGCGCACCCGGCGAGGACATGTCCGACCCCCGCGTCAAGGCGGGTGTGCTGCTCGCCCTGACCGGCCTGGGCGACGACCTGACCCCGTTCGCCGCCGAGCACCTGCCCTTCATGAAGCCGTCCTTCGACACCATGACCACGCCGGCGCTCATCGTCGCCGGGGACCACGACCAGTCCCACCTGTCCACACGCGGACCGGACTGGTTCACCGACCCCTACACCCACAGCCCGGGAAACAAGAGTCTGCTCACGCTGTTCGAGGCCGAGCACTCGCTCGGAGGAATCCCTGGATACGAGGTCGCCGAGACGACGGACGAGAGTCCCGCCCGCGTCGCCCTGATCCAGCGACTCACCACGGCCTTCCTGCGCAGTGCCCTCCACCCCGAGGACACCGGCTGGACGGCGGCGGCCACCGCACTGGACGCAGACCCCGACCCGCTGGGGAAGCTGCAGAGCAAGTAGGCGAGCCCCCACCGGGACCCGCCACCCCGGCGGTCCGGCGGTCCGGCGGTCCGGCGGTCCGGCGGTCCGGGGGCGGTCGGCACGGCGGGCGACTCCTGGGCGGCGGGGGCGTGCGCGTGTCGTGCCATGGTGGCGCACCACGCCGAGGTGACACGTCATGCCGTCGTGGCGGGGCAGGCCGCGATGACCTGCCCCGCCGCATCAGCGCGTCATGCCACCACGGCACGCCGCGCCAGGGCTGCGGCGGCGGCCTCGGCGAAGCCCTCCGGATTGTCGAACATGATGTTGTGCCCGCACTCCGGGATCGCCACCACCTCCACGCCCGCCTCACGCAGCCGGGCCGCGCCCGACGGGGCACCGTCGGCCTGCGGGTGGAGGAAGGTCCGCGGGACGTCCAGGTCGAGCAGGAGCTCCCGCATGGTCGGGACGGTGCCGCGGGCGAGGTGGACAGCGCTTCGGTGGAGGGCCTCGGGGCCGGCCAGCCGCATGGTGGACCACCAGAGCGGGCCGACCCACCGGCCGACCTCCTCCCGGCCGCCGGCCAGGAACTCCTCCTCGGTGAAGGTGGCGATCCCGCTGCTGCCGGGGCGGCGGGCGGGCACGATCGGGTCGAGGTTGGCGTCGACCAGGAGGAGGTTGGCGACCAGCCGTGGATGCCGGTGGGCCAGCACGATCGCCACCGCGCCGCCCATGCTGTGTCCGACCACCTCGACCTCGGTCAACCCGGCCGCGTCCAGCGCCGCCGCCACCGCGTCGGCGTGGGCCTCCAGCGTGTAGGAGAAGCCAGCGGGCCGGTCGCTGATGCCGAAGCCCAGCAGGTCGAGCAGGAGCGAGCGGCGCCCGGCGAGCAGCGGGTGGGCCGCGGCCGCGGCGAAGTAGACGGGCGAGCTGGCGCCGAGACCGTGCAGGTAGAGCCGGGCCGGTTTGGCGCCCGGCAGCTCCACCCAGCGGATCCGGTCGCCGTTCGGGGTGACGGTTGCTTGATGCACGGTCGTTCTCCTTCTCGGGTCGGGGTATCGCAACGTTCGATGTCCGGACAGAGGGGACGATACCTCGGCGTCGAGGTATCACGGTAGCGATATATTGAACGGGCACCCGAGAACGAGCCTCCGCACCCGCGGCCCCCGCGCCCAAGAACGACCCCCTGAGCCCGAGAACGACCCTCTGAGAGAGTGGCCCCATGCTGAAGCTCGCGATCCTCGGGTTCCTCCACGACCGGCCCCTGCACGGCTACGAGCTGCGCCGCCACCTCGCGGCGCTCACCGGGCACGTCCGGCCGATCAGCGACGGCACGCTCTACCCGGCGATCAAGCGCCTGGAGTCCGGGGGCCTGCTGGTGCGCGAGACCGAGCCGGGGACGGCCGCCGCCCCTCGGCACACCCTCCACCTCACCGAGGCCGGGCGGGCCGCACTGCTCGACCGGCTCCGCACTCCGGACGAGCTGGACATCAGCGACGAGAACCGCTGGTTCACCGTGCTGGCCTTCCTCCGCCACCTCGACGGCGAGCCGGCCGCCCAGGCCGCCGTGCTCCGCCGCCGCCTCGCCTTCCTGAGCGAGCCGGCCAGCTTCTTCTACGACGGCGCACGCCCGGTCGGCGCCGAGGAGGTGGCGGACCCGTTCCGCCGCGGGATGCTGCTGATTGCCCGCGCCACCACCGAGGCCGAGCTGGCCTGGCTGCACGACACCGTGGCGGAGCTGGACCGCAACGGGCAGTAGGGCTTGTCTGACAATTCCCGTGCGCGCGGCGGGAATTGTCGGACAAGCCCTAGCCCGGACGCGCCACGGAAAACGCCACGGCCCGCACCGACCGTCGAGCAGGTCGGTGCGGGCCGCAGGCGAGTTCCGGCGCCTCGGGACGCGCGCTCAGTGCTGGTGGTGGGCATGGACGACCGCGTGGCCGCGGCCGCGCCCGATCATCCACTTGTTGACCGGCACGGTCAGGGCGAAGGCGAGGACGAGCGAGCCCGCCAGTGCGATCCAGAACAGGAGGTCGCCGAGGCCCGCGTCCATCGCTCCGGGGACGGTGACCATCACGGTGTTGTCGATCAGCTCCATGACCAGGATCGACACGGTGTCGGCAGCCAGCGCCACCTTCACCGCGGCCCGGAGGTCCAGGCCCGCCTTGAGCACCCCGCGCATGGTGAGGGCGTAACCGAAGACGAAGGCCAGCAGCACCGAGAGCACCACGGTCGCGCCGTTGTGCAGGCCGAAGGCGGTGCCGAGCACCATGCCGAGGATCTCGCCGATGGCGCAACCGGTGAGGCAGTGCAGGGTTGCCTGCGCGGCGGTCCGCCAGCTCGCCCGGCCGCCGTGCGCGGCGCCGTGGCCCGCATGACTGGTGTGGCCCTCGTGCCCGGTGTGGCCCTCGTGCCCGGCCGGGTGCTCGTGGTGTCCGTGGCCGGTGTGCTGCTCGTGCTCGTGCTGTGCGGGGTGTGCCATGTCGTCCTCCGCTTGCCCTGGTGCTTCGTTCCTCGCTCCGTCGATGATGAATGTATACCCCCTGGGGGTATGTCGCAACCATGGATCCGATGCCCTCTTCCCACGCCCGCCGGCCCGTGTTCCGATGGGACGCATGGCTGATGAGCGACGCAGGGGTTACGACGGCACCGGACCGGGCGCGATCACACCGGACGGCTGCGCCGTCGAGATGTACGCGCGGCTGCCGGTGAACGGGGAGCCGGAGGTGATCGAGCAGGCCGTGCCGGCCGGCGCACTCATCCTCGAACTGGGCTGCGGCGTGGGCCGGGTGACGCACCCGCTGCTCGAACGGGGCTTCGCGGTGACGGCCGTGGACGAGTCCGCCGAGATGCTGGCCCGGGTGCGCGGGGCCCGGACGGTCCGCAGCCCGATCGAGCGGCTCGACCTGGGCGAGCGGTTCGACGTCGTCATGCTGGCGTCCTTCCTGGTGCACGCGGGCGACCCGGAGGTCCGCCGCCGGCTGCTCGCCACCTGCCGGCGGCACGTCGCGGCGGACGGCTGCGTCCTGGTCCAGCGGGAGGGCGAGGACTGGCACCGCGACGTGCCGCGCGAACGCCAGCTGGGCCACGACATTCTGGTCCGGATCGCCTCGTCCACCCCGGTCGGCGAGGGCGTGAACTCGGTGGTCGCCGAGTACGAGTTCCCGGACGCGCGCTGGACCCAGACCTTCCTCTCCCGCCCGCTCGACACCGCCGAGTTCGAGCAGGCGCTGGCCGACGCCGGCCTGGCCGTGGACCGCTACCTGACCGACGACCGGACCTGGGTCAGGGCACGGCCGGACACCGTCTGAACCGGGCCCGAACACCGGCCGCGCCGGCTGAGTGGGCCCGGGGCAGGGGTGAACGAAAACCCGTCACCTTCACCGCGTACCATCAGGCGCGCGCCGGGCCCTCGCGCGACCCGAGCGTCGGGCGGGACCGGCCGTTCGCATGCCATCGGCATGTGCCACGTGCATGCCGTCGGGCATGCTCCCGCACCGACGACCAACAAGGACCGCTGATGCGCATCGAGCGACGGATACCCCGGGCGGGTGTCCGGTGATCGAATGGTTCCACGGAGCCGTCCTCGGCCTGATCCAGGGTCTCACCGAGTTCCTGCCGATCTCCTCCAGCGCCCACCTGCGGGTCTTCTCGGCCCTGCTGGGCTGGGACGACCCGGGCGCGGCGTTCACCGCCGTGACCCAGCTCGGCACCGAGTCCGCGGTGCTGATCTACTTCCGGCGCGACATCGCCTCGATCGTGAAGACCTGGACGCTCTCGCTGTTCCGGCCCGCGCTGCGCTCGCACCAGGACGCCCGGATGGGCTGGTTCGTGATCATCGGCACTCTGCCGATCGGCATTCTGGGCAAGCTGTTCCAGGACACCATCGAGACCAACCTCCGCGACCTGCGGATCATCGGCACCACGCTGATCGTCTTCGGCCTGATCCTGGCGGTGGCCGACCGCACCCGCGCGGTCCGACACGCCAAGCCGATCACCGACCTGACCCTGCCGCACGCCGCCGGCTACGGCCTCGCGCAGGCGCTGGCGCTCATCCCCGGCGTCTCCCGCTCCGGCGGCACCATCAGCGCCGGTCTGCTGCTCGGCTACAGCCGCGAGGCGGCGGCCCGGTACTCGTTCCTGCTGGCGATCCCGGCGGTGCTCGCCTCCGGCCTGCTGGAGCTGTTCAAGATCGGCGAGGGCCCGGCGCCGGCCTGGGGCCCGACCGTCCTGGCCACCCTGATCGCCTTCGTCGTCGGCTACGCGGCGATCGCCTGGTTCCTGAAGTACATCTCGCACAACAGCTTCATGCCGTTCGTGGTGTACCGGGTGGCGCTCGGCATTCTGATCATCGTGCTGGTGAGCGTCGGCACCCTGACGCCCGACGCCGGGGTCGTGAAGTAGGCGGCTTCTCCCGAAGCAGCGGTTTCCGACGCAGCGGTTTCCGCGGCAGCGCTTTCCGCAGCGGCAGCCCCCGAAGGAGAACGCGGTTCCACCGCACCACCGACAGCAGCAGGCCGGGGCACCTCATCAGGTGCCCCGGCCCGTTTTGTCGTCCCGGCCGCGGTTCACGACCGCCCCCCGGGCGGCTAGCGGCTTCGCTCGCGGGCGGCGGTCAGCCGGCCCCGCACGGCGGCGTGGACCTCGGCCTCCTCGGCCGGGTCGGCGGCGAGGCGGCGCAGGCGCTCCAGCACGCGGGCGTCGCCGGTCGTGGCGACGTGCCTCGCGGCGAGCTCCCGGGTGGACTCCTCGCAGTCCCAGAGGCACTCGACGGCCGGCCCCTCGGGGAAGTGCACGTCGGTCACGGCGAGCGCGCGGGCGGCGCGGCCGCGCAGTTCGGACGAGGCGGCCTCGCCGTAGATGTGGCGCAGGACGGGGACGGCTTCGGCGGCGGCAAGCCGCCCCGCACCGTCGACCAGCGCCCCGAGCCCGGTTCCGGTGCCGGTCACCCCGCGCACCGAGATCCAGCGACGCAGCCCGGCGACCACCAGGGGTGCGTCGCAGGGCTCGCCGGCGTCGGCGAGCAGTTGGACGGCGGCCTCGCCGAGGGCGCTGTCGGCGCCGCCGGTGGCCGGGTCGGCCCAGCGGCGGGCGTGCACCAGCACCTCGGGGCCGCGCATCCGGCCGAGCAGCTCCAGGGCGGCGCGCACCATCCGGTCGTCCACGTCGGCGGCGGCGGCCTCGATCAGGCCGGCGGCGGCCGGGTCGCGCTGATCGACCAGGTACCGGAGGGCCGCCCGACGGGCGCCTGGCAGGCCGCTTCGCGCGGCCTCCAGCACGGCGGGGCGGTCCTCGGGGCGGACCACGGCCGCCAGGCAGCGCGCGGCCGCTGCCGCGCGCCGGTCCACGGCGTCGGGGCCGGCCGGGTCACCGGTGTCGCGGGCGGGCTCGGGACGGTCGGGCTGGCCGGCGAAGGCGCCGGCGCTCAGGCCGCCCAGCTCGCCCTGGTCGGCCCAGGCCAGCACGTCGGCGGTGGACCAGCCGGGGGTGACGCCGCTGCGGTTCAGCTGGCGTTGCCAGAGGTCGAAGGGGGACTGCTCGCTCGCCGCGGCGACCCGCGGGTGGTAGGCCGCCCAGAGCCGCCAGGGCCGGGGCTCGTACGCAGCGCGGATGAAGTCGCGCAGCTCGGCGTCGCCCTCGGGGCCCGGCGGGAAGCGGTCCAGCACGGCGGTGCCGAGCAGCAGCAGGCCGCGGTCGTCGTCCCGCAGGGCGAGCTCGTCCAGGGCCCAGGCCCAGTTGGTGCCGGTGGCGGCGTACTCGCGCAGCATCAGCAGCGCGTCGCGCCGGCCGTAGGCGGCGAGGTGGCCGAGGACGGAGAGCGCCAGGCCGGTGCGGCCCTCGTCGTCGTCCAGGAGGTCCTCCGGGTCGTGGAGGTGGTCCTCGATGCCGCCGAGCGGGGCCTCCAGCTCCATGTAGAGGCGTGCGTAGTAGAGGGAGCGGTTCTCGACCTGCCAGTCGGCTCTCGGATCCCTGGTGACGCACTCCTCCAGCGCGGCGATGGCTTCGGTGCGGTCGGCGGCCAGCGCATGGAGCTGCCCGTCACCGCGGCCTCGCTGAAGGAGGCCGAGGAGGCTGGCACTGGGTGCTATCACTGGCTCGAACATGAGGTCAGCATCCGTTGCGGCGGTCGTAGTGGCAACGGGATTTCCGTCGCCGGGGTCACTGGTCGGTACTGCGGTGGGCGCCCGGGCGCCGGAATCACCGAAGGTTACCGCCTCGGGCAGCCCGCCGCACACAGGGCAATGAGCCCTTCTGTCCGGTTGGCATATGCCGGAGGAATTTTGCCGGGGATCTGCCCAAATCCCCCACGGGGGTCAGGCCGCTGTGCAACAGTCTTTTCACCACCCCGACAGGCCTCGTACGGCCGCCACCCCCGACCGATGGAACCGCCATGAGCATGCCCAGCACCGCCGGCCGCCCGCCGGGCACCGCCGCGGCGGACGGGCCGGCGGGCAGCCCGGCGGAGGGCGGCGCCAGGAGCGGAGCGGACGGTTCGACGGGCCACCGGGCGGGCAGCGGAACGGGCCCCGGGTCCGGAACCGGGGCGGCCGACGACGCGGTGGACGGCAGAGTGGACGGCACGGCGCAGGCGCCGTCCGACCCCGGAGTCGGCTCGGCCGAGTGGGATCTGCTCACCGACGACGTCCGGTGGTCCGCCGAGGTGTTCCGGCTGCTCGGGTGCGACCCCGGGCGCGGCCCGCTCAGCCTCGACCGGCTGCCCGACCGCCTCGACGAAGCGGACCGGCCGCAGCTGCGCCGCATGATGACCGAGACCCTGGTGCACGGGCGCCACGCCTACGGCACCCTGCAGGTACGCCGCCCCTGCGGCGGGCACGGCACGATCGAGTGCGCGGGCGAGCCCGTGTTCGGCACCGACGGCACCGTCACCGCGCTGCGCCTGCTGATCCGCCCGGCCGACCGGGCCTGAGCCTCCTCCCCTTCCCGCAGAAGCACCGCCTGCGCCGGCCCACGCCGGACCGAAGTCGGACCGAAGTCGACGGACCCGGGGCTCAGGCGAGCTTCGGCCGGTTCTTGGCGTCCGCCTGCCGCAACTCCCGCCCCAGCTCCGCGCGGAGCTCGTCCACCACCGGCACCCCCCGGTAGCGGGCGGTCAGCCGGTACATCTCGCGCAGCCGGTCCCAGGTGCGGTGCGAGGAGTTCTGGCCGATCAGGTTCATCACCATCTTGGCCTGGAACTCCGCCGCGTCCGGCTCCCCGGTGAGCCAGTGCACCGAGGCGAGGGTGATCCGGTCGAACAGCGCCGAACGCAGCTGTCCGGTGCCCTCGCGGAGCTTGATCACCCGCTCGGCCTGCTTCCGGGCCTGCGCGGCCGCCCCCGGGTCGTGCTCGGCGAGGGTGCGCAGCACCAGCGCCTGCATGCCGCGCAGCTCGGCCTCGTCGAAGACCTGCATCCAGGACGGCGGCGGCTCGGGGACGTCCTCGGCGAAAAGGTCCTCGGCCTCGCCGAGCAGCCGCCAGGTGTCCTGGGAGTGCCCGATCGAGGCGTGCGCCCACGCCTCAACGGTGTTGAGCATCGCGCGCGTTCTGGGCAGCACCCGGCCGCCGCCGGCCTTCGCGGCCGACATCAGGTCGAGCGCGTCGTCGGCCCGGCCCAGGTGGACCATCTGCCGGGCGGCCCGCGAGATCGCCTCGCCTGCCCGCGGACGGTCGCCGGCCTCCTTGGCCGACTCGGCGGCGATCACGAAGTACTTCTGCGCGGTCGGCTCCAGGCCGACGTCGTGCGACATCCAGCCCGCCAGCACCGCGAGGTTGGCGGCGACCAGCCACAACCGCTGCTCCACCACCGGGCTGTGGCGGCTCGTCAGCAGACCGCCCACCTCGTTGAGCTGACCCACCACCGCCTTGCGCTGGAGACCGCCGCCGCGCGCGGCGTCCCAGGCGCGGAAGACCTGCACCGAGCGCTCCAGCGCCTCCACCTCGTCGAGCCCGACCGGGCCCGCGTCGTACACGTCCACCACGGGGCGGCCACCGCCCTGCCCGGTGACCACCGGTCGCGGGCCGGGCACGGAGGCCGCGTACGCGACCGCGTCCCCGCCCAGCCAGCCTTTCAGGGAGTCGGCGACGACCGCCCCGGCCGTGAGCGCGGCACCCGCGCCCACCAATCCACGTCGGTTCAGCATGAGGTCCATTCCCGTGAACTCGGTGAGGACCGCGGCCGTACGATCCGGCTCCCATGGATGTGCTGCGGGCTGCGCCGCTCCGGTCCTGGTGGGCCGGTGTCGTTCCAGACCGAGGTCCTCAGTGGTGACGACACGGCCGAGCCGCTCCGTGAACACGGTTGCCAGCACCCTCGGCACCGGATCGCGCGGGATCTCCCCCTGCTCGATCCACCGCCGGACCCGCGAGGTGTCGGTGGACAGCTGCTGCTGTCCCATCGCGGCACCACGCCGGTTGACCAGCCGTGCCAGCTCGCCCTTCGACCATCCGGTCAGGACGAACAGATCGGCGAGTCGGGTGTTGGGTCCCCTGCTCACGTGAAGCCCCCAGGTTCCTCGGCTGGTTCGAGGCTAGAGGCTCCGTCATGTGCCAGGCGAGCATTCGCCAGGCTTCGCCAGGGTCCGCCACATTACCAACCAGTGCCATCTGGGTGTGATGTAGAGGTGCGCCACCTCGCCCCTCGGGTCGGGCGGCGCCCCAGGCCGGACCGGGGACTCCCCCGCCCGTGTCAGGGGGCGTCCCCGGTCCTCACCCGAGGGGGTGGCGCGGCCGGGTGGCGCGGGGGCGCCGGGCACGGCCACGGCAGTACCGGCCGACCGCATTCCCCAGGGTGCGGACGGCCGGAACACCGCCGCAGCAAGGGGCTCCGGCCCCCGCGTCCGTGCCCGGCGCCCGCGCTCCACCCACCGCACCAGGGCCGCCGTCACGCCAGGAAGCACGCGGCACCGGCCCTCCCCGCACCGCGGGGCGTACCCGCCGACGGACAGGAAGGGACCACCCTCACCCCATGTACTCCTCAGCGACCTCCCCCTCGCCGACCGCGACCCGCACCGCGCTGCGCCCCCCCACCGCAGCCACCGGCCGTCCCGGCCCCAAGCAGGTCCCGCCGCCGAGCCGCCCCGCGGCGCCGCGAGGCACCGACGGCCGGTCCGCGGACGCCCGGGGCCAGGCCGCCCGTACGGCGCTGGGGCTGCGCGCCCCCGACTCCGTCCTGCCGGGCGGTGCCCGGATCCCGGCCGCCCGCCCGGGCGACGGCCGGCTGCTGCGCCCGCCGATGCGGCCCGGCCAGCCCGGCACCGCCGAACGGATCGACCCGTCGGCGCTGCAGACGCCCGCGGTCCGGGCCGCGCTGGCCGGAGTCGCGCGGATATGTCCCGCCTTCACCCCGCGTCAGGTCCTGCGCGAGGGGAGCCGCCACATCCTGGTGGCGGGCACCATCGGGCGGGCGCCGGTGGTCGCCAAGTGCCTGGCGCCGCAGGCGGTGCGGAGTGAGTACTTCGAGCAGCTGGTGGCCGATTTCCACCACGAGGTCGCGGTCTACCGGGCGTTCGTCCGGCACCGTCCGCCGGTGCGGCTGCCCAGGCTGGTCGCGGCCGACCACGACCGCTGCGTGCTCGTCATGGAGCGCGTTCCCGGCCGGCCGGCCGCCCGGGAACGCCACCCGGTCAACGCGCCCACCCCGGGCGAGGTGCGGGCGCTGCTCGCCGCCGTCCGCACGCTCAACCTGTGGCGGCCGCCGACCGACGTGTTCCAGCCGCGGCTGGACTACCAGTTGGAGATCGCCCGGTACCACTCGGTGGGCCAGCTCACCGACCGGGACGCCGGCGACCTGCGCGGCCTGCTGCACGGCCTGAGCCACACCCCGCTCCAGCTCTGCCACGGCGACGCCCTGCTCAGCAACATGCTGCTGGCGCCGTCCGGGCCGGTGCTGGTCGACTGGGAGCAGGCCGGCTGGTACCTGCCCGGCTACGACCTGGCGGTGCTGTGGAGCGTCCTCTCCGGGGACACCGCGGCCCGCCGGCAGATCGCCCAACTCGCTCAGAGCGGCGGCACGCTGGCCCGGGACGCGTTCCTGGTCAACCTGGTACTGGTGCTGATGCGGGAGATCCGGCTGTACGACGTGCCGGGGGCCGGCGAGGAGCAGCGGATCATGATCCGCCGGCTGTACGACGACGCCGCGCTGGCCCGTCGTGCGGTCCGCGCCGCGGTCGGCACGCGCTGAACGGCACGCGCTGAACGGAACGCGCTGAGCGGCGGGCGGCAGACGCCGGGCGCGCGTCGGGCCCGACGGGGGGGCCGGTCCTCAGGGCCGGGCCCCCCGGTCGAGGGCGGCCCGGCCGGCGGTGTCCAGGACGGCCTCGTCCGGGGCGAAGTGCACTCGGCTGCTGAGCACGTCGCGCAGGTAGCGTTCGAGCGGGTGACGCCGGCTCAGGCCGGGGTTGCCGGTGAGCGAGACGGCCTGCTGGACGGCCGCCGTCGCGGCGCGGGTGACCAGCAGATGGGCGGGCCCGGTCCGGGCGACGGCGTCCGGATCGCCCCGGTCGACGCGCTGGGCAAGGCCGTTGACCAGTTCCTCGGCGCCGATCAGCTGGGCCTCGATCTCGCCCAGCGCGCAGCGGTACCGGGGCAGGCGGCCGAGCGGCTCGGTCAGGTTGGCCGGGGTGCGCTGGTGCAGGAAGCGCACCAGCCAGTCCTCGGCGGAGCGGGCCACCCCGAGGACGACCGCGGAGAGGGCCAGGTCGTGCCAGGCCCGGGCGAGTTCGGCGGCCGGCCCGGCGGACTCCCCGATTCCGGTTCCCGAAGGGGCAGTTCCGGCTCCTGCAGACGCACGTCCCGAAGGGGACGTTCCGCTTCCCGAACGCGCGGTTCCCGGCAGGGCGGATCCAGACAGGGCGGCACCCGGCAGGACACTTCCCGGCAGGGCGGATCCCGAGGGAACGGTTCCGGCCACGGCCTTCGGCACGGCGAGCCCAAGGGCGAGCTCGGCCGGTACCCGGACGGCGTCCAGCACCACGTCGTGGCCGGCGCTGGCCCGCAGGCCGAGCTGGTCCCAGGTCGGGTCGACCTCGACGCCCTCGCTCTCGCCGCGGACCAGGAAGGTCCCGACCCGCGGCACCGGCTCGTCGGTCCGCGCGGTGATCGCCATCCAGGCCAGCGCCTCGGCGCCGGCACAGTACGTCTTCCGGCCGGTGAGCAGCCACCCGTCGCCGTCCCGGCGGGCCACCGTGGCCGGAATCGCACCTCCCGACCCACCACCCTGGCCGCCGGGCTCCGCGTGCAGGGTGTTGACCAGTACCGGCCCGCGCCTGGACTCGGTGAGCAGCCGCCGGTAGCCGGCCGCCGGCCAGCTCGCCGCCCGGGCCTGCTCGGCGTGCTGGAGCAGGGTGAACGCGGTGACCACGGCCACCGAGGCGTCCCCGCGCCCGAGTTGGGCGAGCACCCGGACGGTGTCGGCAAGCGTGCCGCCCGGTCCGCCGTACCGCTGGGCGACGGTGAGGGTGAGCAGTCCGGCCTCGTGCACCGCCTCGATGCCCTGGTACGGGAAGGTGGCGTCACGGTCGTGCTCCTCGGCCCGGGCGGCCAGCAGGTCGACGACCCGGGGCAGCCCCGCGAGGGCGGTGGCGACGGGCGACTGGTCGGCGGCGACGGCGGTCGCGGTGCTGGTCATGGTGCTGGTGCCTCCGGGCGGCAGCGTGGGCTCGGCAACTGCGGGCGGCACGCCGGACGGGCGCGCGGTACCGGTTCGGCGGCCCCGGAGGTCAGCGGAACGCCCGCCCCCGGATCGGCGCCGGCCTTCCGGCCGGCCGCGCGCCGCCTCGGGGACGAATCCCCTCAGTGGCCCGGACACGCCGCGCTGGCGGTGCGCCGCAGGTCCAGATAGCTGCGGCGGGTCAGCAGCGGGAGACGGCACGACATGTTCGCGACTGTACGAAGCGGTGATCGAAACCGTCAAGCAGCGACCGGGGCGCGGGACGGCCCCGTCGCCCCAGGCCTCCCCGGCCGTTCCCCCGCCGGATTCCGGCCGGGGTACGGGGCGGGTGCCGGTCAGCCCTGCTGGAACATGTCCGCGGGGAGCGGCTTGAGCAGCTGGTAGAGGTCGTCCGAAATCGGTCGGTCCCAGGAGGCGATGGTGACCTGCACGCCGTCACTGCGCCCGAACTGGGAGCAGAACACCCGACCCTCGCTGACCTTGACCTTCTTCACGATCAGCAGGTCGTCCCCGAGCATCACCGGGAAGTCCTCGGCCGAGACGAACTCGACCGGTTCCTCGTTCTCCAGTGCCGCGAGCAGCTGCCGGACCTCGAAGGGCACGTCGTCCCCGGTGTCGCGGGCCGGCGAACCCTCGGGGAGGTTGCCGATGAACATCGCCGGGCCTCTGCCGCCGAACAGGTCGTAGCGCAGGAAAATCCCCTGGCAGGAGCCGTCCGGACCGGACATCATGGCCGCACCGAAGTCGCCGGGCCAGTCGCCCGGGTCCATCGCGAGCACGTCGAAGTCCGGGCCGGTGGGCTGTCCGGAGCGACGGCGGAGAAAAGACATGGGAACATCGTACGTGCCCGGCACACCGCGCTCACGGGGTGGGTGGGGCACCGGACGGAGATCCACGCTCAGAGACCAATGTTGACTCTGAGCAACCGTCCGGGCTACGTTCGGTTCAGCACGACAGCCGTTCTGGGTTTCACCCTCCGGGGGGACGGCATGTCGCAACGCGGCCCTACACGCGTATCCCTCACTGTGCACATTGTCGTGCCGAACCGCCGAGCACCCAGCTTCGTCGTCGCACACAGCACCGCACAGCGAGCACAACACAGAAGCCAACAGTTCCATGCCACACAAGCAAGGTCCGCGGGGCCCCGGCCCGTCGCTCCCGCGGATCTGCTCGGGACGCCGCCGCGTGGGGGCGTGCGGGTCCCGAGCACCCGGTACCGTCTCCGAGTCGCTCTCGGCTTCGGTGCCAGCCTCCCGGCGACTGCCGGCCCCCTTGTGGGGTCGGGACCGGCCGACGCACCCCCGGTGCGCAGGGGACGACTGGGAGGCAGGCCTGGCATTACTGCCGGGCTGTACAGCAGGCGCCGTGTCTGGCCGCGTGGGGGCGGTGGGCACGGCGCCTGCCTGTGCTCATACTCTGAGCTGCGTTTGTCTAACAGTCAACAGAAATAATGACCGGGTACGCTCAAACGAGATCGGACCGATGCAACCCCGATGCACAGGGGGTGCACAGCGGAACGGGCCCCTGGTCGGGGCCCGTTCGGACGAGGTCTCGGGCGAGGCCCGGCCGACGCCTCAGGTGAGGTCGAACTCGCCGTCCCGGGCACCGAGCACGAAGGCCCGCCACTCGCCCGGGGTGAAGACCAGGACCGGGCCGTCCTCCTGGCGGCCGTCCCGCATGCCGATGTAGCCGTCCACGAACGCGATCTGGACATCCCCGACGCCCTGGCTGCTGCACAGCCAGGTGGCCCCGGTGAAGTCGACCTTCGGCTTCCCGTTCGGCGCGAGCTCCCGGATGGTTCCGGCCCCCTCGACGACGGTCCCTCCGGCCGCCCCGACGGCCGATTCCACGTCAGTCCCGATGTTGGCTGCCACTGCTGCTCTCCTCCCGACGGTCTTCCGGGGCCAGCCTAGTCATCGCCGCCGCCCCGGTCAGCGGGTTGCCGAGGACTCCCCCCGACCAGGACTCCCCCGGACCGGAGACTCCCCCGCCCGGGCCGGACTCCGACGAGCGGCCCCGCCACCCTCGCCCGCCTACCTCGCCCGCCCGCCTTCGCCCCTGCACCGGAGCCCGCGCGCCGGAAGCGCTGAGCGTGTCCCGCCCGGGCGGGCGGCGGGCGAGCTGCCAGAGTGTGGGAAGCCCTCGCCGAACACCCCGCCGAACGCCCTCGCCGAACACCCCACCCCGCGCCCCCAGGAGCAGCCGATGAGCCGCCGGGACGGCACCCGCGCCGATGTCATCCCCATCTCCGAAGCCCCTTCGGCCCACCCCCCGGCGCCCCGCACCCCGCCCTCGCGCACCCCGCTGCCCCGGCCGACCCCGGGCCGGCCGCCCGCGCACGGCCGGGTCGGGGTCGTGCTGGTCTCGCACAGCCAGGAGCTGGCCGCAGCCGTCCGGGCCCTTGCGCTCGCGCTCGCCGGCTCCGACTCGCCCGCCCCGGTCGCCGGGACCGGCGGCGACCTCGTCTCCGGCCCCGGCATCAGCGCCGTCCTGGTGGCCGCCGCCACCCGCCGGGTCGACCAGGGCCACGGCGTCGTGATCCTCGCCGACCTGGGCGGCGCGGTGTCCACCGTCCGCGCACTGCTCGCCGACGCGGACGAGCACGGCCTGCCGTTCCCGGTCCGCTTCGCCGACGCCCCGTTCGTGGAGGGAGCGGTGGCGGCCGTCGCCACCGCCACCGCGGGAGGCGACCTCTCGGCGGTGCTGGACGCCGCCGAGGAGGCCTACCGCCAGCACAAGGACTGAGCCGCCGTCACCACCGCGGCTCCTCACGGAACTTCTGGGCGTTCCACCCCACGGCGGGTGACCGCACGGCTACCATCGGCGCAGGACCTGCCGGGCGGGCCGGACGGTCGGAGGGGGGAACCTCAGCCATGCGCGTGGTCGTCACCGGCGGGGCCGGATTCATCGGAGCCAACCTGGTCCGAGCCCTGCTGGCCCGCCCCGAGGTGGACCAGGTCCGGGTCGTGGACGACCTGTCCACCGGCAGCAAGGCCAACCTGGCCGGCACCGGCGCCGTGCTCCACGAGGGCAGCATCCTCGAACCGGCGCTGCTCGACGAGGCCTTCACGGGTGCCGACGCGGTGGTGCACCTGGCCGCACTGCCCTCCGTCCCGCGCTCAGTCAAGGATCCGCTGGCCAGCCACCACGCCAACGCCACCGGCACCCTGGAGGTCCTGGAGGCCGCCCGGCGGGCCGGCGGGCTGTACGTGGCCGCCGCCTCCTCCTCCTCGGTCTACGGCGCCAACCGCGAGCTGCCCAAGCGCGAGACCATGCGCACCGCGCCGATGAGCCCCTACGCGGTGAGCAAGCTGGCCACCGAGTCGTACCTGGCGGCCTACCACCACTGCTACGGGCTGGGGGTGCTCCCGCTCCGGTTCTTCAACGTGTTCGGCCCGCTCCAGCCGGCCGGGCACGCGTACGCCGCCGTGGTGCCGGCCTTCCTGGACGCGGCGCTGGCCGGGCGGCCGCTGACCGTGCACGGGGACGGCGGCCAGAGCCGGGACTTCACCTACGTCGGCACGGTGACCCAGGTGATCAGCGAGGCGGTGGTCCGCCGGGTGGTGCACGCCGACCCGGTCAACCTGGCCTTCGGCACCCGTACCTCGCTGCTGGAGCTGGTCGGCGAGCTGGAGTCGGTGCTCGGCCACCCGGTCGAGGTCGCCCACACCGAGCCGCGGCCCGGCGACGTCCGGGACTCCCAGGCCGACAACTCCCGGCTGCGCGAGCTCTTCCCGGACGTCCGGCCGGTACCGCTGCGCGAGGGGCTGGAGCGTACGGCGGAGTGGTTCCGGACGCTCTGAGGGCTTGCCGGGAGGGCACGCCGTGACGCTGCCCGCCCGGCTCCCGGCGTCACGGCGTGCCCTGGCCGTCGGCGCCGAACGGTCCGCCCGGGCCGAAGGCGAGTGCGGCGAACCGTTCGCCGATCAGCCGGTGCCCGGCCGGGTTCGGGTGCAGCAGGTCGGCCAGGCCGTGGGCGTCCTCCGGGCCCAGCAGCGCGAGCCCGTCCAGGTGGTGCAGGTGCGGGTCGCCGGCCGCGCGGGCCGCGGTGATCCCGGCCAGCTCGGCGCGGATCGCCTCCAGGGTGAGCGCGCCGGCCGCAATGTCGGCCGGATCGCCGAGCGCCGCGAACCGGGGCCCGTCCGCCGTCTGCTCGTACGCCGCCGGGCCCGGGATCCGTTCGAACGGCGGGCAGAGCAGCGGGGAGACCACCAGCAGCGGGGTGTCCGGGTGCCCCTCGCGGACGGTGTCCAGGAAGCCGTGCACGGCCGGTACGAAGGCGCGCCGGCGGAACGAGGCCGCGGTGACGACGTTGATGCCGATCTTGAGGCTGATCAGATCGGCCGGCTGGTCGCGGATGGTGCGGGCGGTGAAAGGGTCCAGGTGGGCGTTGCCGGCCAGCGAGAGGTTGAGCAGGTCGACGCCGGCCCGCCCGGCGGCGATCCACGGCCAGACGTCGGCGGCCGATTCGGCCTCCGGGGCCTGGCTGATCGAACTGCCGTGGTGCAGCCAGCGCCGCCGCCCGGTCGGCCGGGGAGGGTGGACCGCCGCGTCCGCACGCAGGGCGACCAGCTCCACGGAGGTCCACTGCGGCAGCCACAGCTCCACCTCGCGCTCACCGTCCGGGGCTCCGGGGTGGAAGCGCAGGACGACCGGACCGCCGGCCGCCGGCAGCGGGGCCCGTTCGGCCCGGACACCGTCCAGCAGCAGCTCGACCGCGCCCGGGTGCGGCAGCTCCGGCGGCGCGTGCAGGACGAGTTCGAGCACCGTCGCCGCCGTCCGGAAGGCCAGCCGCACGCCGGACGGCATCGTGGCCACCCGGCGCAGCGCCTCGCCGGGGAACTGCGCGGCCGTCCAGGCGGGCAGGCGCCAGGGCCGCAGACCGGCCGCGGTGCGCTCCAGGTGCAGCGCGCCGCGGAACTCCACCGGCCCGGCCGGGAGCGGGACTTCGGTCAGCTCTGCCGGGGATCCGGTCACGGGCGCTCCTTGCCCTCCCACTCGAAGAAGGTCGCGCCCTGGGACTCCCGGGCCTGCCGCAGGCACTGGTGCTCCTCGTCGATCATCGGCGGCAGGTCGTCCAGGTCGAACCAGCCGACGGCGAGCGACTCGTCGTCGTTCACCCGGGCCTCGCCGCCGACCGGGCGGCAGCGGAAGACGAGCACCAGGTACTGCGACACGTCGCCGTTGGGGTAGGTGATGTCGTCCGTGACGCGCACGCCGGCGAGCACCTCGGGGACGGCGACGACGCCGGTCTCCTCCAGGCATTCGCGCACCACGCCGTCGGCGGGCTGCTCGCCCGGGTCGAGGATGCCGCCGGGCAGCGCCCAGCGGCCGTCGTCGGCCCGCTGGATGAGCAGCACCCGGCCCTGGTCGTCCAGGACGACGGCGATGGCGGCGCTGAGCCAGAGCTTGCGGGTGCCGACGACGGAGCGGAGGTCGGCGAGGAACGCGGGAATGGCCATGCCCCGCACCCTATCCGGCGGCCGGGAAGCGGCGGTCGGGAACCGGTGGAGGGGCCGCCAGGAGTCTGCTGTCAGGCAGCGGACGGCCGCAGCGGCCGGGCGGGTGAGCCGACCACCACCTCGCCGGGCGGGACGTCCCTGGTCACCACGGCGGCCGCGCCGACGAAGGCACCCGTGCCGATCTTGCGGCCCTGCAGGACGACGGCGTTGCTGCCGACGGTGGCGCCGTCGGCCAGCAGCACCGCGCCGGACACGTTGCCGCCCGGGTAGACCGTCACCCGCTCGCCGAACACGGTGTCGTGGCCGACGGTCGCGTTGTAGTGCACCTGGCTGTGCGCGCCGAGGCGAACGCTGCTGGACACGTACGCGCCGCCCATCACCAGGCAGCCCGGGCCGAGCACGGTGTCCGGAGCGATCAGCGCACGAGGGTGGACCAGGGTGGCGGGCACCGCGCCCCGGCTGTCCAGCAGGGCGGCGAGCCGCTGCCGGACAGCCGGGTCGGCGATGCCGACCAGGTAGCGGGCGCCGGACGGCAGGTCGGCGGGCCTGCGGACGGGCAGGCCGCGGACGGTGGCACCGTGCTGGCGGTCGTCGAGGAACCCCGCCACCGGGACGCCGGCCGCGAGCGCCGTGTCCAGCGCCTCACGGCCGACGCCCCCGGCACCGGCGATCCAGAGTTCCTGAGGGTCTGTGGCGGCGGTCATGGCGGTCATGGCGGTCATGGCGGTCATGGCGGTCATCCTGCCCGGTTCCGTGCTCGGCCTGCTCGGTTCCGTGTTCAGGAGGGCTCCTCGACTGCGGTGCGGACGGGCTGCGCCAGCCGGGGTGCGGTGGCCTGCCGGGGCAGGCTGATGGCCGGGAACGGGGCGACCGGCGCGGGTGCGGTCACGGGTGCGGCGGGTGCGGTTGCGGTTGCTGATGCTGCGGTTGCCGCGGGCGTCTCGGCGGGCTCGGTGGGCGCCGGGAAGCCGGGGTTGACCCCGCCGACGGCGGTGATGCCGCTGGGGTTCAACAGCACCTTGACGGTGAGCACGAGGATGCGCAGGTCCAGCAGCAGCGAGCGGTGCCGGACGTACCAGAGGTCCAGCTCGATCCGCTCGGGCCAGGTGATCGAGTTACGGCCCCTGACCTGCGCCCAGCCGGTGAGTCCGGGCCGGACGTCGAGCCGGCCGCGCTGGCGCCGGGAGTAGTGGACGACCTGCTCGGGCAGCGTGGGCCGCGGCCCGATCACGCCCATCTCGCCGCGGGCGACGTTCCAGAGCTGCGGCAGCTCGTCCAGGCTGGTCCTGCGGAGCAGTTCGCCGAGCCGGGTGATGCGGGGCGCGTCCGGCTCCTCCGGGAAGCGTTTGTCCCGCATGGTGCGGAACTTGAGGATCTCGAACTCCTTGCCGTGCCACCCGGTCCTGGTCTGACGGAAGAGCACCGGTCCGCCCATCGTGCAGCGGATCAGCAGGGCGATCACCAGGCCGAGCGGAATCGCGACGATCCCGGCCAGAACGGTGACCGCGAGGTCCCCCCCTCGCTTCATGACGGTCCTTCCCCCTGATGTGGTGTGGCGGATGGGCTCAGCCGACCGTCCAGGGCAGGGCCTTGGCGCGGGCGACGGCCGCGTAGGTCTCCAGCGAGACCCTGGCGACGGCGCGCTGGTCGAAGTGCGCCGTGGCGCGGCGCCGGGCTGCGGCGCCGAGCCGGTCGCGCAGGCCGGGCTCGGTGAGAAGCCGGTCCAGCGCGGTGGTGAGGGCCCGGGCGTCCCCGGGCTGGGCGAGGAGCAGGTGCTCGTCATGGCCGCCGATCTCGCGGCAGCCGCGGATGTCGCTGAGCACCATCGGGAGACCGCCGGCGGCGGCCTCCATGGCGGAACGCGAGAACCCCTCCCGGTAGGAGGGGAGGACGAAGACGTCGAGGGCCGCGTACACCGCGGGCATGTCGCTGCGCGCGCCGAGGAACTCGACGCCGGACTCGGCGCCGTGGGCGTCCGGCTTCTCCGGGTCGTCCGGGCCGATCCAGACGAACCGGGCCTTGCCGGCCAGTGCCCGGGCCGCCTGGGCGTACTCGCCGATGCCCTTCTCGGCCACCCGCCGGCCGACTCCGCCGACCAGCAACTCCTCCGGGCCGACGTTGAATTCGGCGCGGAGCCGGGCCCGGGTGCGGGCGCGCTCGCCCGGGTCGGTGGCGAAGCGGGTGAGGTCGACCCCGTTGCCGACCACCCGCGAGCGGCGGGCCGGCACGGCGCGGGCCAGGGTACGGCGGTCCTCTCCGTTCTGGTACAGCTCGGCGTGCGAGAAGCGGCCCGCGAAGGCCTCGGCGCCGAGCACGAACGCCCGCTTGGCGAGCGGGTCGTGGGCCTGCGCCCAGAGGCCGTGGCAGGTGTTCACCACGACCGGCACCCGGGCGAGCCGGCCCAGCACCCGACCGAGCACGCCGGTCTTGGGGTTGTGGGTGTGCAGTACGTCCGGGCGGAGCCGGTTCAGCACGGCGAGCAGTTCGCGGGCGGCCGCGGCGTCGGCGCGCGGCTGCCAGGCCCGGGTGAGCGCGTGCAGCGGCTCGTGCCGGACGCCGATCGCCTCGATCTCGGGGACGTACGGGCCGGGCGCGCTGATGCCGTAGGTCTCGAAGCCGGACTCCAGGTCCACCTTGAGTTCGGTGGCGAGGAGGAGGTGCAGGCTCATGTCGACGGTGGTGAGGTGGGCGACGCGAAGCGGGCGGCCGCCGGGGCCGCGCAGCCTTGGCATCGGCGTCACGGGCTCGGGTGTCAGAGGCTCGGGTGTCAGGGGTGCGGGTGCGGTCGGCTCGGGCAGCACGGGCTCAGGCACGGGCCCCCACCGCCTTCGCGGTCGCCACGATCCGGGCGTAGGCGCGCTCGGGTATCAGCCGGCCGTAGAGCTTGGCGCGGAAGAAGTCGATCGGGTCGGTGCGGCGGACCGGTACCCGGCGCAGCCGGACCGGGTCGACACCCGGCGTGTTGCGGCCGACCTCGCCGGTCGCGGCGGTCCGGAACCGGGCCCGCAGGGCCGGCTCCATGTGCGGCACGGGGACGCCCCAGGTGTAGGCGTAGTGCCGGGGGCGGAGACCGAGGTGCTGCTCGACGTCGTCGTTGCAGGCGTCCAGCTCGGCGGTGGTCAGCAGTTCGGGACGGGCGTGGCTGCGGGTGTGGTTGGCGACGGTGCACAGGCCGGAGGCGGTCATCTCGCGCAGCTGCTCCCAGCTGAGCCCGGGGGCGCCCGAGGTCTTCGCGGTCGAGCCCTCCCAGCGCATCTCGCCGCCGACGTGCCCGCTGGCGAGGTAGATGGTGAACGGGAGGCCGCGCTCGCGCAGCAGCGGCCAGGCGTTGTCGTAGACGTCGGCGAAGCCGTCGTCGAAGGTGAGCACGGCGCTGGGGGTACGGCGGCCGGCCTCGATCCGGTCCACGGCCTCGTCCAGCGGGACCACCCGGCCGGGCGGGAGTTCGGCGAGCAGGTCGGCCTGGGCGGTGAAGTCGGTGGTGGTGACGTCCAGTTCGTCCGGACTGCCGCCGCCGACGCGGTGGTAGATCAGGACGGTGGCGCCCTCGCCCGGCCGGGCCCCGACCCCGCGTGCCAGGTGACGTTTGACCTGCTCGCGGATGCCTCCGGTCGGGCCGGCCGTCACCTCGGCCTCGGTGGGCGTCGTCCCGGTCTTCCCGGGGCCGGTGGTACCGCTCAACGTTCCCCCTCTGCCCTCTGCCGCTCTCGGCAGCACCCTCCCCGGCGCCGTCAAGTGGCCGTTCATCCGGCGCAGTTGGCGCCCGGATGGGAATCACAGTAGGGGGAACTGTGGGGCTGGTGCCCCGGAATTGTGAAAGAAGCGAGAAGGAGTTGGCAGATGGGCTGAAAACCGGTCGATCTGACCGGTTGGAATCGATCGGCCGTTCAGACGGCGGCCGGGCTTTCCGATCCCCCCGACCCCGCGCCAGGAGATCGCGCCGCGCCGAGGTCGGAGGGTCACGCCGCCCGAGGTCAGAGGGTCGCGCCGCGCCGGTACCGCAGCAGGGCGAACGCGATCCGGCCGAGCAGCAGCACCCCGGCGGCAAGACAGCCGGCCACCGCCATCGCCCAGGCCGGACCGTCACTGTCCGGAACCGCCACCGCGACCACGATGCCGATCGCGAGACAGGCCAGACCGACCACCGCCAGCGGGATCTGGTGGGTGACCAGCGCGCCACCGCTCCACGCGCGGGCCATCCGGGTCGCACCATGCAGGTGGAAGTGATCACGTTCCGCATCTGCCATGAGCCCAAGGTACCGCGCGGCCGCCGCGGAGGCAGCCCGCAGGGAGTGTTCTCCCCGCGACCCTGCGCAACCGAAAAGGCTCCGGCGACACTCCGGCGCACCTCCGGGGCGCCGGATTTCGGGCCCGCGAAAAATCCTCGGCCGTCCGGTACAACCATCTACGGCGTGTAGGGGTCTCCACTACATTGAGCGATCCAGGAGCCGTCCGCGGTGCGGGTTGGGAGTCCCCGCCGAGGACCGGAAGAACCCAGGGGGCGGAGCCGCCGTGCCCTGGTGTCGGAGGCCGGGCTCCGTCCTCCGGCGGTACCGCCACGCCGCACCGGCGACCGAGGGGGAACCGTGCCGCAGTCCCAGTCCATGACATCGACCTCCAGGGCCCGGACCAGCTCCGTGGTCCGCGTCCTGCCGAACGTGAACGTGCACCCGTTGTCGCAGGCGGCCGCCGGGCAGCCGGCCGCCCGGCAACCCGCCGTTCGCCCGCACGTCCGGCAACCCACCATCCTTCCCGTGGCAGCGCCCCACCCGACGCCCCAGCCGGCCGCCGGGCGGGGCGACTGGCTGCGCTTCGCCCCCGTCCAACCCCTGTTCCGGGCCCGGGCCGCGCAGCGGCTCGCCGTGCTCGCGTACCACGGCGTCACCGACCCGCGCTCCTTCGGCGCCCAGCTCGACCGCCTTCGAAGACTCGCCACACCCGTCTCGCTCGCCGCCGTCCAGCAGGCCGTCGCCGAACGGCGCCCCCTTCCGGCCCGCAGCGTGCTCGTCACATTCGACGACGCCGACCGCAGCGTCCTCACCCACGCCCTTCCCGCCCTCAACGCCCGGCGCATCCCGGCCGCCGCGTTCGTCATCTCCGAGCTGATCGGCACCGAGAAACCGTTCTGGTGGCACGAGGCGGACTTCCTCGCCCGGCACGGCGGACGGGCCCGCTCACTCGAGTGCGGGCACCCCAACCAACTGCTCCCCCGACTCAAGGCCATGCCCGACCCCGACCGGCGCCGCAGCCTCCAGGAGCTCCGGGTCAGCGCCGACCGCCGCCCGCCCGGGCAGGAGCAACTCACCCCCGCCGACCTGCTCGCCCTGCGCGCGGGGGGCGTCGCCATCGGCAACCACACCCAGGGCCACCCCTGTCTGGGCCGCTGCGACGACGCCACCGTCCGCGCCGAGATCACCGGCGCGCACGAAGCCCTCACCCGCTGGCTCGGCGAACCACCGGCCGCCTTCGCCTACCCCGACGGCGGCCACGACCCTCGCGCGGAAACCGTCCTTCAGGAGCTCGGCTACCGCCTCGGCTTCCTCTCCGACCACCGCCTCGGCCCCCGCCTCCCCGACCACCCGCTCCAGATCAGCCGCCTCCAGGTCGACTCCACCACCAGCACCCGACGCTTCGACACCATCCTCTCCGGCCTCGAACCCGCCTACCGCCGCTGGCGCGGCCAGGCGGTGGCGTAGCCGAGGCTCGACGGCGCGCGGGAAGTCGGCCGGGCCGGCTTCCCGCGCGACAGCGGCTGCCGCCCGGCGCAGCCGGAGACGGCCAGGGAGCGGCTGGGAGGCCGGGAGCGGCAGGAGTGGCGCGGCGAGGGTGCGGCGGCAGGTGGGTCTCCGCCGACGCGCGTGGCGGTCAGGCTCTACGGCCCGGTCGGCCGGGGAGCTGGTGCTCCGGCGACCGGGCCGGCACCTCCGCTCCCGCTCCCGCCCGTCAGACCGCCGGGGCCGGGGTGATCAGGGTGGGGCCCTGCGGGTAGAGGAGGGCCGCCGGGGGGAGCGCCGCGGCGGTGCCGGCGTGCAGAACGGTGAGCGTGGCGTTGCCGGTGCGGCCGGGGTCGGCGACGCGGCGGAGGGCCTGGGCGGCGACGGCGTCGGCGGAGCCGTGCAGCGTGAGGTGCGGGGCTGCGAGGGGGGCGACGGCGGCGCGGATGCGGTCGGCGACCAGTTCGTAGTGGGTGCAGCCGAGCACGACGGCCGCCGTGCCCGCCGGCGTGCGGGCGGCCGCGTCGGCGATGGCCGCGTCGATGGCCGCGTCGTCGCCGTGTTCGATGGCGTCCGCCAGGCCGGGGCAGGCGACCTCGGTGACGGCGGCCGTCCCGGAGAAGTCACGGATGAGGCCGCGCTGGTAGGCGCTGCCCGTGGTGGCGGGGGTGGCCCAGATGGCGACCGGGCCGCCGAGGGCGGCGGCCGGCTTGATGGCCGGGACGGTGGCGATGACCGGCAGCGCGGGCTCCAGTTCGGCGCGCAGGGTGGCGAGCGCGTGGACGGAGGCGGTGTTGCAGGCGATCACCAGGGCGTCCGGCTCGAGGGCGGCGGCCGCCCGCGCGCAGCCGAGGGCGAGCGCGGTGATCTCCTCGGGCGTGTGCGGGCCCCAGGGCATCGAGGCGGGGTCGGAGGAGAGCACCAGATCGGCGTCCGGGCGGAGCTTCCGCAGAACGGCAGCGGCGGCCAGCAGGCCGATTCCCGAGTCCATCAGTGCGATCTTCACAGGGCAAGACTTTAGTCGATGCGTCGCTGCGGGCCCCGGGTGCGGCAGACTGCCCGGGTGACCGTCCTGCTGTGGATCGCCCTGCTCTCCCTGCTGGTCTGGCTCTGGCTGGCGTGCTGCCACGGCTTGTTCTGGCGTACCGACGTCCGGCTGCCGCCGCGCCGGCCGCCCGCCCGCTGGCCGCAGGTCGTGGTGGTGGTGCCGGCCCGGGACGAGGCGGAGGTGCTGCCGCTCAGCCTGCCGGGCCTGCTGGCGCAGAAGTATCCGGGACGGGCCCGGGTGGTGCTGGTGGACGACCACAGCTCGGACGGGACCGGCGCGCTGGCACGGGCGCTCGCCACGCCCGGGGGGCTGGAGCTGACCGTCACCACCCCTCCCCCGCTGCCGCCGGGCTGGACCGGCAAGCTGTGGGCGCTGCGGCACGGGGTGGATCTGGCCGGTCCGGACGCCGACTACCTGCTGCTCACGGATGCGGACATCGCGCACGGTCCGGACTCGCTGGCCGAGCTGGTGGCCGCCGCCGAGGGCAACCGGCTGGACCTGGTGTCGCAGATGGCCCGGCTGCGGGTGGAGACCGGGTGGGAGCGGTTGATCGTGCCGGCGTTCGTCTACTTCTTCGCCCAGCTGTACCCGTTCCGCCGCAGCAACCGGCCCGGGGCCCGGACGGCCGCGGCGGCGGGCGGCTGCTCGCTGGTGCGGCGGGAGACGCTGGAGCGGGTGGGCGGGGTGGCGGCGATCCGGGGTGCGGTGATCGACGACGTGTCGCTGGCCCGCGCGGTGAAGGCGGCGGGCGGCCGGACCTGGCTGGGCCTGGCCGAGCAGGTGGACAGCGTCCGCCCGTACCCGCGGCTGGCCCAGCTCTGGCGGATGGTCTCGCGCAGCGCGTACGCGCAGTTGCGGCACTCGCCGCTGCTGCTGCTCGGGACGGTCGTCGGCCTGGCGCTGGTGTACCTGGTGCCGCCGGTGGCGGCGCTGGCCGGCCTGGCCACCGGGAGCTGGACGGTGGCCGCGGCGGGCGGGGCGGCGTGGGCGCTGATGGCGGGGACGTTCGTGCCGATGCTGCGCTACTACGGCCAGCCGGCGCCGGCCGCGCTGCTGCTGCCGTTCACGGCGGCGCTCTACCTGCTGATGACGGTGGACTCCGCGGTGCAGCACTGGCGCGGGCGCGGGGCCGCCTGGAAAGGCCGGACGTACTGACCCCGGCTGGTCCACACTGTTCGGATGGACCGCCAGATGATCTCCCGCCTCGCCCATGCCCACCACCCGATCGCCGCGCCGGTCGCCGACGAGTCGGTGACCCGGCTGCTGGCCCGGGCGACCGCCCGCTCCGACGCCGGCCGGGCGCTGGACCTCGGCTGCGGTGAGGGCGGCTGGCTGCTCCGCCTGCTGGCCGCCCGTCCTCGCTGGACGGCGGTCGGGGTGGACCTGGACGCGTCGGCCCTGACCCGGGCCCGGGAGACCGCGCAGGCTCTCGGGGTGGAGCGCCGGATCGGCCTGCACCACCTGGACGCCCGGGAGTTCAAGACCGCCGAGCCGTTCGACCTGGTGTTGGACATCGGCGCGACGCACGCCTTCGGCGGCCTGCTGCCGACCCTGGCCGCGGCCCGCGAGCACCTGGCCCCGGGCGGCCTGGTGCTGGTCGGCGAGGCCTTCTGGGAGCGCGAGCCCGCCCAGGCCGCGCTGGACGGCCTGGGTGCGGCCAGGGACGACTACGCCGACCTGGCGACGACCACCGACCAGGTGCTCGCGGACGGCTG
The DNA here is from genome assembly GCF_055588525.1 of Kitasatospora sp. NPDC041988. Taxonomy (NCBI): domain Bacteria; kingdom Bacillati; phylum Actinomycetota; class Actinomycetes; order Kitasatosporales; family Streptomycetaceae; genus Kitasatospora; species Kitasatospora sp. NPDC041988. Next base: position 43,738 of record NZ_JBVJCO010000034.1, on the reverse strand, counting down.
GACGCCGGTGTACGGGTATGTCAGCAGCCCGCAGGAGTGGGACGACTACGAGCTCTCCTGGACGGGCTCGCTGGCCGAGTGGGCGCTGGACCACCCGGACCACCCGGACGCGGCGGCCGCCCGCGAGGCGGCGGACCGGCACCGTGCGGAGTGGCTGCACGGTTACCGGGGCACCTTGGGCTTCGTCACCTACCTGCTGCGCCTCGGCTGACGGCCGGCCGCCTCCGGCGGACGTTCACTTCTGCGTGCGGGCGAGGAAGTCGTCGATCAGCGGGGCGATCTCGGGCAGCTTCTCCTCCAGTGCGAAGTGCCCGGTGTCGAACACGTGCAGCTCCGCGTCGGGCAGGTCGCGCAGGTAGGCGCGGGCGCCGGGCTCGGTGAAGAAGAGGTCGTTCCGGCCCCACACGATCAGCGTCGGCGGCCGGTGGGTGCGCAGCCACTCCTGCCAGACGGGGTAGAGCGCGACGTTGGAGTGGTAGTCGAGGGCGAGTTCGACCTGGATGTCCTTGCGGCCCGGCAGGTCGAGGAAGTGCTGGTCGAGGGTCCAGCCGTCCGGGGCGACGAGTTCCGGGTCGCCGGTGCCGCCTTCGTACTGGCTGCGGGTGATCTCCAGGGTGAGGATGGAGCGCGCCCGTTCGGCGGCGCCGTCGACGCCGTGCCGGTTGGCGATGAACTCCCGGGCCTGGTCGGAGAGTCCCTCCTCGTAGGCGTTGCCGTTCTGGACCACGAGACCGGTGATCCACTCCGGGTGGCGGGTGGCCAGCCGCAGGCCGACGGGGGCGCCGAAGTCGAAGACGTAGAGGGCGAACCGGTCCAGGCCGAGGGCCAGGCAGAAGCCTTCGACGACGTCGGCGAGGGTGTCGAAGCGGTAGGGGAAGTCGCCGGGCGCGGGGCTGGCGCTGTGGCCGAAGCCGGGGTAGTCGGGGGCGATCAGGCGGTAGCGGGTGCCGAGCGCGTCGAGGAGCCGGCCGAACTGGTGGGAGGCGGAGGGGAATCCGTGCAGCAGCAGGAGAACGGGCGCGTCGCTCGGACCGGTCTCCCGGTAGAAGACGCGCAGGCCGTCGACGTCGACGTGGCGGTGCCGGATGTGTGGGATCGTCAGCTCGCTCATGCTAACCATTAAACACCGCAATAGAGGTTAGAAGCAATGGGCCCCCGCGATCACCGCCGCAGCAGCCGCAGCGCGGCCGGCTTGGTGAACTCGTACCGCGTCATCTGTTCGAGGTCCTTCAGCCAGCCCGTCACCCGGGCCGGCCGGGCCAGCACCCGGCCGTACAACTCCTCGAAGGCGGTGGTCACGCTCTCCAGCGAGAACCGTCCGACCACCCAATCCCGCCCCCAGGAGCCGAGTTGCTGCCGGCGCCCGGGGTCGTCCAGCAGGCCGCGGAGCTGTCCGGCCAGCGCCTCCGGGGCGCGCGAGCCGTCGCCGAAGCCGTACATGCAGCGTGAGGCGTGCGGCTCCACCAGCGGGCCCGGCTCGTGCACGGCGGTGTACCCGGCCGCACCGTGGACCACCACCGGCTTGCCGAAGGCCAGGCCGCGCAGGGCCGAACCACCCATGCCCAGGACGATGTCGGCAGCCTGGTAGGCAGGCCTCGGATCGGCCAACTGGCCAGGGACCAGCACGGCTTGGCGGCCGAGCGCCGCGTTCGCACCGGCCGCCCGGACGCGCAGCTTCTCCAGGCTCGGCCCGGCGCCGACGACGACGAGCCGCACCCTCGGGTCGTCCAACTGCCGGACGGCGTCGACGGTCAGCTCGGCACCGGCGTCCTTCTCCAGCGCGGGCACCAGCCGGGTCACGATGGCGAGCAGCAACTCGTCGTCGCCGATGCCGTGTTCGCGGCGGAACGCGGCGCCGTCCACCTGGCCGGGCGCGTCCGTGGCGGTGTTGACCGGCGGCTCGATCAGGCTGACGTCACGATGGCCGAAGGCCCGGCCGTCCCCCATCAGCGCACCGAGGCCGAGCACCAGCGGCTGGTGCCGGGGCAGGCCGCGCAGCATCCGGATGCCGTAGAAGGTGGTGACCACCGGCAGCCGGCCGTAACGCCCCGGCCCGAAGTAGGAGTTGCGGGCGGCGCGGACCTCCCAGGCGTGCAGCAGCTGGCTGCCGTGCTCGGCGGCGAGACGGCCGAGACGGCGGCGGATCTCGGCGTGCGGGGTGTCGGGCCCGCCCGCGACCACCACCTCCAGGCCGTGCCCGGCAGCGACCTCGACCAGCGGGGCGGGGCCGGCCACGCCCTGCGCGAACAGGACCGGGTCGTGGCCGCGGTCACGCAGGGTGCGGGCGATGTCGACCGCGTTGAGCTGGGCCCCGCCCAGGGCAAGGTTGTTGAGATGGACCAGCACCCGGACAGGTCGCAAGGCTCACTCCTCCCAGTGGTGCGGGACGAACACCGGCGCGGCCAGCACCACCGCGCGCGGCGGCGTGTCCAGCATCGGCCCGAACACGTCGAACTGGCCGACCGAGTGCCAGCTCATCAGCGTCCCACCGTCGGTCCGGCCGATGCCGTAGACGCCGGCCCAGAGCGTGTACCGGCCGCGCGGCAGCGGCAACCTCGGTACCACACAGGCGACGTGATGGTCCTCGCCGGTGAGCCGGATCTCGTGGCTGATCTGGAAGATCGGGCTGGAGGTGCCCTCGCTGACGCCCAGGTGCAGGGTGGCGTCGCCGCGGTAGTCCCCGCCGAGGGTCAGCTCGATCGTCATCGGCTCGTCGGTGGTCAGGCTGTCGCGGTCCTCGCCCCGGACGGCGTGCTTGAGCAGTTGCAACGGCTCGCCGGTGCGGCCACCGGCCTCGGACTGCGCCTCGATGGAGTCCCGGTAGCCGGCCATCGCCTCCTTGATGCCCGCGTCCACCCGCACCGAGCCCTGCTCCAGCCAGATGCCGCGGCGGCAGATCGACTCCACGGCCGGCAGGTCGTGGGAGACGAAGACGATCGTGGTGCCCTGCTCGGCGACCTCGCGCATCCGGTCCAGGCAGCGCTGCTGGAAGACGGCGTCGCCGACCGCCAACACCTCGTCCACCAGCAGGACATGGGGCTCCAGGTAGGCCGCGACGGCGAAGCCGAGGCGCATCTGCATGCCGGAGGAGTAGAACTTGACCTGCCGGTCGATGGCGCCGCCGAGCCGGGCGAACTCCACGATGTCGTCGAAGCGGGTGGCCACCTCGCGCCGCCGCAGGCCGAGCAACGCGCCAAACAGGTAGATGTTCTCCCGGCCCGTCAGATCCGGGTGGATGCCGGCCCGGATCTCGATCAGGGCGCCGATCCGGCCGCGTACGTCGATCACGCCGCCGTACGGGTACATCACCCGGGTCAGCATCTTCAGCAGGGTGGACTTGCCGGAGCCGTTGGAGCCGATCAGGCCGACCGACTCGCCCGGCTCGATGTGCATCGTGATGTCGCGCAGCGCCCAGCGCCAGTCCTCGCCCTTCTCGCCGCGCAGCCGGCGGGTCAGCGAGTCCACCTTGTCGCGCAGCAGCATGCGCTGCTGGTCGGCCTTGAAGCGCTTCCACACCTGGTCGGTGCGGATGGTGCCCAGGGGGTACGTCTGGCTAGGCGACATCGGCGATCCCCGTCTCCAGCTTCTTGAACAGCAGGTAGCCGCCGACCAGGAACACCACCGAGGAGACCGCGGCGATCGAGGTGAGCGTGACGTCCGGCGCGTCCCCGTACAGCAGGGCCCCGCGGTAGCCCTCGATGACGGCGCCGAGCGGGTTGAACCCGACGTAGATCTCCTGCAGGCGCTGCGGGATCTGCGCCAGCGGGTAGGCGACGGGCGTGGCGAAGACGCCCATCTGCGTGATGATCGGCAGCAGGTGACGGACGTCGCGCAGGTAGACCACGGCCACCGAGAGGATCAGCGCGACACCGTAGGTGAAGGCGAACTGGATGAGCAGCAGCGGCAGCACCCAGAGGAACGTCGCGGCGGGGGCGGTCCAGAAGATCAGGAAGAGCAGGCCGAGGACGCCGATGCCGATCACCATGTCCACGCTGGCGACCAGCATGGTGGCCAGCGGGAAGACCTCGCGCGGGCAGTAGACCTTGTTGAGCAGGCTGAGGTTGTTGGCCAGGCTCAGCGCGCCCTGGTTCATGGTGTTGCTGAAGAACTGCCAGACGATCAGACCGACATAGGCGAAGAGCGGGTAGGCCGCCGTACCGGTGTCGATCTTCACCGCGCGGTGGAAGACCAGCGTGAAGATGGAACAGAGCGCGAGCGGGGTCAGCACCGCCCAGGCGAAGCCGAGCACCGCCTGCTTGTAGCGGGCGCGAAGGTCCCGCTCGGCCAGCGCGCGGACCAGCTCACGCGCGCCCCACAGCTCCCGGGCCACCTGCGCGGGTCGCAGGTGGCGTTTGAAGACCAGCTCCGGTGGCGGCCCGTCGGCGGCCGCGGGCCGCCTCGGAGCGGCCGATGTCTGGCTGTCGCGCTCGTCGACGAGCTGCGCGCGTTGTCCCCCCACGGACCCCTGCCCTCTCCGGTACCGCCGGAATCGAGAAGTGGGCCTCCCGCCACGGCAGTTCCCGGCCTAGGCGGTGCGGCCCGGCGTCCACTCTGGCACAGAGTGTGGTCGCCGGGGGTCGGTTCGGTGAAGGTGATCGGGTCGGGGTCAGAACCGCGGCGAGCGTGGGTTGCGCTGCTGGTCCTGCTGCACCAGCTGGTCCATGACACCGGGCATCGCGTCGACGCCGCCGGCCTGGGTCGGCGAGGTCCGGTGCTCGCCCTGGACGATGACGGTGGGCAGCTCGTTGATCCGGTACCGGACGAACAGTGCGGCGGCCTCGTCGACGGCCCGCTGCACGTCGGCGGAGCGGTAGGCGTCCCGGAACTGCTGCTGGTCGACGCCCTGGCGCAGCGCCCAGTCGGTGGCGGTGTTCTCGGTGGTGACGTCCTGCTTGTTGGAGTGGATCGCGCGGAAGGCGCTGGTCTGCAGGCGCTCGACCAGGCCGAGGCGCTCCAGCGTGTAGTAGAGGCGCGCGTGGCCGCGCTGCGTGACCTCCTCGCGGCTGCCCGGCCAGATCGCGGGCACCCGGCGCAGGTCGACGTCCTCGCGGTGCTTCTCGGCCCAGGCCTGGAGCGGCTTCTCCAGCTGCTGGGAGTGGCCGCAGTCGTACCAGAAGAACTCGAGCGCGTCGGTGCGGGCGCTCGCGCGGGCCGCCTGCGGGTGGTCGAGGCGGGTGAACTGGGAACCCTCGGTGGCTGGTTGATGGGTGGCCGCGCCGGCCTGGACGGGGGATGCGGCGATCCCGGTGGCGACGGCGAGCAGGACGGTGGACCTCAGCAGCGATTTCACACCGGGCATCCTTGCGGCCACGGTCCGCGACCGGCCGGTTCCACCGGTGCGGCGCGGGCGGATTCACCCGGGCGGCCCAGCACGGGCAGCCCAGCGCGGGCGGCGCCCCGGCCCGGAGCCTGCCGCCGCCACGGCGGCAGGCACGGCCCGGGCCGGGGCCCTGCGTCATTCCGGGCCCTGCGTCACTCCGGGCGCGGCGCGTGCTCCGGGCGCGGCGGGACCACCGCGGGCGTGGACGCGGGCTCGGCCTTGGCGAGCGCGGGCGGCTCGTCGGCCGGCCGCTGCTCACCAGCCGGTCGCTGCTCGCCGACCGGCGGCTGCTCACCGGCCGGCTCGGGCGACTGCCGCGGGACGGTGCCCGCCTTCGGCGTGGCCCCGTCGAAGAAGCGGAGCAGCTCGACCGGGAACGGCAGCACGAGGGTCGAGTTCTTCTCCGCCGCCACCTCGACGACCGTCTGGAGCAGCCGCAGCTGCAGCGCGGACGGCGTGCTGTCCATCATCTCGGCCGCCTGGGCGAGCTTCGCGGCGGCCTGGAACTCACCGTCGGCGGTGATGATGCGGGCACGCCGCTCCCGATCGGCCTCGGCCTGCCGGGCCATCGAACGCTTCATCGAGTCGGGCAGCGCGACGTCCTTGATCTCGACCCGGTCGATGTGCACGCCCCAGCCGACGGCCGGGCTCTCCAGCATCAGCTCCAGCCCGCGGTGCAGGTTCTCCCGCCCGGACAGCAGGTCGTCGAGCTCGCTCTTGCCGATGATCGAGCGCAGCGAGGTCTGTGCGACCTGCGACATGGCGAAGGCGTAGTTCTGCACGTCGACGGTGGCGAGCACCGGGTCGACCACCCGGAAGTAGACCACCGCGTCGACCCGTACCGAGACGTTGTCCCGGGTGATGCCCTCCTGGGCGGGCACCGGCATGGTGATGACCTGCACATTCACCTTGCGCATCCGGTCGATGACCGGCAACAGCAGGGCGGGGCCGGGCTGGCGCACCCGGCCGCGCACCCGGCCCAGCCGGAAGACCACACCCCGCTCGTACTGCTGCACCACCCGTACGCCGGTGGCGAGCCAGAGAATTCCAAGGGCCGCCAGGCCCGCGAGTACCACCATGCCGGTGACCTTTCCCCGTGCCGGCGCACCCGGGCGGAGTCCCTGCTGGCTCCGTCGTACGGGCGCGCCGCGCAGCGAAGTATGCGCCTGTCCCGCGTCCGTTCCCAGGGCGGGTGCCGTTTTGACGCGTCGTCGGTGCCCGCCCCGGCTCCGGACCGGTCAGCTCCGGCGCCAGAGCTCGGTGAACAGGACCTGCCAGGCGTCGGTCACCACGCCGAGCTCGTTCTGCGCGAGCGTGTGCTCGCGGGCGGCGGCGCCGAGCGCGGCACGGTCGCCGGCCAGCACCTTGGCCAGCGCCTCGGCGAGCACGAGCGGGTCGCCGGGGGCGACCAGTGCGCCGGTGACACCGTCGCGGACCACCGAGCGGACCCAGCCGACGTCGGTGGCGACGGCGGGCAGCCCGGCCAGTGCGGCCTCGATCAGGACACCGGGCACTCCCTCGCTGTCGCTGGTGAGCAGCACCGCGTCGGCGGCCCGGTAGAGCGGGGCCGGGTCGGCGAGAGTGCCGAGGAAGTGGGCCCGGGCGGCGGCCGGGTGCTGTTCGAGGGCGGCGCGCTGCGGGCCGTCGCCGGCCACGGCGAGGCGGACGTCGGGGAGCCGGTCGAGGGCGTCGAGGGCGAGGTCGAGCCGCTTCTCGGGCGCTATCGCGCCGATCCAGGCGACCAGCAGGCCCTCGGCGGGCAGGCCGAGGGCGTGCCGGGCGGCCCGCCGGCCGGCCTCGCCGTCGGCGGGCGGGTAGCGGTCGGCGGCGCGGGCGTTGGGGATGGTGCGGACCTTGCCGGCGGACAGCCGGAACCGGTCCTGCAGGACGGCGCGGGCCTCGTCGGCCAGTGCGGTGACGGCGGCCGCGCGGTGCAGCAGGACGCCGGTGCGCAGCCGACGCAGCGGGCTCGCCGTCCAGTGCCGGGGGTCGCCGATGGAAACGTAGACGAACGGGGTTCGGGTGCCGGCCAGGGCGAGGGCGCAGGCCGGCAGGGTGGACGAGCCGTGCGCGACGACCAGGTCGGCGGTGCGCGCGGCGGCGCGCAGGGCGCGCAGGGTGGCGGGGTGCAGCCGGCCGGGGCCGAGCACGGTGGTGGCTCGGGTGTCGGGCGCGTCCGGGTGGGCGTCGGGGTGCGGGGCGAGGGCGCGCAGCGCGGAGGCCTGGCCGCGGCGGCGCAGTTCCCGGTGGAGGTCCCTGGCGAGGTTCTGGGCGCCGCGGCGGCGCGGATCGGTGATCAGGTGCAGGATGCGGGGGCGGGTTCCGGCCTTCTTCGCCGGCGTCGCGTCGGGCATGGGAACGACCTTGGCACAGGGACCGGCGCGTGACAGCCCCTTCGCGCGAGCCCGTGGTGGTCTGCGCGCCCGCGTGGGTGCTGCCGCAGGGCTCCGCCGGATGCCGTCACCCGCCGGGCGCACCGGCTGTGCGCCCTGCTGCGCGCCCCCCGGCCGCCCCCGGCCGCCCCCGGCCGCCCACGCGACGGGTGGAGCGTCCTGGCCGATTCCCTGGCGGGCGGCGGTCGCCACCTGCGATGCTGATCGGCAATCAGGGTGCCGGCCGGCATGGGAGACCGGGCGCGCCCCAGGAGGGCGGGGGTTGGCCTGTGCATGTGCTCTATGTGATCGACAGCGTGAGCCGGGTCGGCGGGGCCGAGCAGGGTCTGGTGGCGATGGCCCCCCAACTGGTGCGGGCCGGTGTGAAACTGGACGTCGCGTACCTCAAGGACTCCCCCGGCGGCTTCCAGCCGGAGCTGACCGGGGCCGGGGCCGACGTGTTCGGCATGGGCCGGGACACCCGCGGACGGACGGGCGCAGCGCTGCACCGGCTGATCCGGGAGCGCCGGCCGGACCTCGTCCACACCACGCTCTACGAGTCCGACGTGCTCGGCCGGGCCGCCGCCCTGTCGGCGCGCACCCCGGTGGTCTCCAGCCTGGTCAACTCGTCGTACGGCCCGGAGCACCTGGGTGCGCGCGGGCTCAGCCCGTGGAAGGTGCGGGCCGCGCAGGCGGTGGACGCCGCCACCGCCCAGGGCACCCGGCGGTTCCACGCCCTGACCCGGTACGTGGCCGGGGCGATGGCGCAGCGGCTGCGGGTGCCGCGGGAGCGGATCGACGTCGTCCCGCGCGGGCGGGACCCGGAGCTGCTGGGCACCGTCACCCCGGACCGGCGGGCCGCCGTCCGGTCCGCGCTGGACCTGCCCCAGGACGTCCCGGTGGTGCTCGCGGCCGCCCGCCAGCAGTACCAGAAGGGCCTGGACGTGCTGTTGGAGGCCTGGCCCGGGGTGCTGCGCGCCGAGCCGGAGGCGGTGCTGCTGCTGGCCGGCAGCGAGGGCGGCGAGACGGCCCGGCTGACCGCGCTCGCCGAGGCGGCCGGGAACGTGCGCTTCCTCGGGCCGCGCGACGACGTCTTCGACCTGATGGCCGCCTCCGACGCGTTCGCCGTACCCTCCCGCTGGGAGGGGCTGGGCAGCGCCGCGATGGAGGCGATGGGCGTCGGCGTGCCGCTGGTCTGCGCGGACGTGCCCGCACTGCGCGAGACGGTCGGCTCGGAGGACTACGCCCGGCTGGTGGCGCCGGAGCGGCCGGCCGAGCTGGCGGCGGCGCTCACCGACACGCTGGAGGACCGGGCGGCGGCCCGGGTGCGGGCGAAGGCGGCCCGGGCCCGGTTCCTGACCTCGTTCACGCTGCACCAGGTGTCGGCGCAGATGGTCGAGTTCTACGAGCGCTCGCTACGGGTGCGCCCGGTCTGACGGGTTCCGGCCATCACCGGGCCATTCGTCGGGAATCGACCGGTCCCAGTATCGCCAAAGCGGTTGCGCCGCACGTCGCGGCTCGGCAAGCATCGCAGGGGGGACCGGCGGGGGCGGCGGGCCGAGGGCGGGCTTGCGCGGCGACGCCGGCCGGGGAACGCCGGGGAGCGAGTCGTCAGGGGGGCGAGTTGCGACATCAGCCGAGGGATTCCGCCGTGCCGCGAGTCCGGCACAGCTCGGGCCTGCCTTGTGGATCAGGTCGGATCGGGCCGCGGCGTCAGGGTGCGTGCATCGCAAGGCGGAGGAGGGAGTCCATGCGGTGGGGGCACCTCCCGGCCGCCAGGCTGGGGAACATCGGCGACCGACGACAACGCGGCGAGGTGCGTGCCATGGCGTCGCGGGCCCGGCCTGATCCACAAGGCAGGCCCTAGCAGCACCCGGACCGCCGCGCTCCCGAACGGGCCGCCCCCGGGCGGGAGTTCCACAGCACCATCGCACCACGAACGCGAGGGGATCCAACCGGTGGAACCGGCAAACCACTTCACCGTCCTGCGGCGGTACTGGCGGCTGCTCGTCGGCTGCACGCTCGCCGCACTCATCGTCGGCTGGCTGCTGACCCCGGCCGGCGACACGGTGGACAACGCCAAATGGAAGTGCAAGGTCGCCATCACGCCGGTCGCGGGGGCCGGCGACACGGTACGGGCCGACCAGGTGCTCTCGTACGCGCAGGGCTCGGACGTCGCGACAGCGGCGGCCAAGCAGCTCGGCATCGCCGACGCCGCCGCGGTGATCGCCCGCCGGACGGTGACGGCCGACAGCGCCCAGATGCTGTCGATAGCGACCACCGGGCCGACCCAGCAGTCCTGCTCCGACCTGGCGGCCGCCTACTCGGCCGCAATCATCAAGGGCTTCAGCGACGAGTCCGCCAAGAGCGCCGCCGAGACCATCAAGAAGCTCCAGTCGCAGGCCGACGCCCAGCAGAAGGCGCTGGACGACATCCAGCAGCAGTTCAACCGCTCCTCGGCCGGCGACCAGCCCAAGCTCCAGCCCAAGCTGACCGCCGCGTCCACCTCGCTGACCGCGACGCTCACCGCGATCAGCAAGCTGCAGAACGGCGCCCAGACCGACGCCATCCAGCAGTGGGGCAGCATCGACGCCCGCCAGGGCACCAGCAACCTGCTCTCCTCGCCCACCCGCAGCGTCCGGCTCGGCCTGGCGGTGGGCCTCGGGCTCGCCCTCGGCGTCGTCGCCGCGCTGATGCTCAGCCGGATGGACACCCGGCTGCGCACCCGTAACGCGGTCGAGGAGGCGTTCAACCTGCCGGTGATCGGCGAGGTGCCGCAACTCTCCCGCCGGCTGCGGCGGTTGCGCGAGCCGCTGGTGCGCGCCCGGCCATCCGACCCGGCAGCCGAGGCGTACCGGTCGCTGCGCTCCACCCTGCTGCTCACCGGACCGGACGCGCTCGCGCTGCCGGCCCACGACCAGGACGGCCGGGAGCCGGCCGAGGCCGTCGCGCGCCGGCTCACCCAGCCGGCGCCGGTGGTCCTGGTCGCCTCCGGCAGCAGCGGCGACGGGCGGACCACCACGGTGGCCAACCTGGCCGCCGCACTCGCCGAGACCGGGCGCGAAGTCCTCGTCCTGGACTGCGACTTCCGCCACCCGCAGCTGCACGCCCACCTCGGCGTGGGCGGCGGGCCGGGCATGGCCGAGCTGCTCAGCGGCGAACAGCTGGGCGAGCTGGACGAGTTGATCCGGCCCACCAACGTCGAGGGGGTCTCGCTGATCACCGGCGGCAACACCACCGCGTACCCGGCCGCGCTGGTACTGCGGGCCGCCGAGGTGCTGCGCCGGGCCCGCCGGCACGCGGACGTGATCCTGGTCGACACCTCGCCGCTGCTGCACGCCAACGACGCGTACGACCTGGTCCAGCACGCCGACGCGGTACTGGTGACGGTGCGGAGCGGCAACGTGACACCGGAACAGGCGGACCGGGTGGCGGAGTTGCTCTCCCGGACCGGCGTGCCGGTGGCCGGGGTGGCGCTGCTCGGCACCTACGGCCCGGCCGGGCGTCGGCGGCGCAGCACGGCGGGCGGCGGCGGTCCGGCGGTGCTCGGCGGCCGCTCGGCGCAGGCCGCCCTGCCGCGCGCTGCCGCGCCGGCGGCGACGCAGGAGCGGGCACAGGAGCGGGCAGAGGAGCGCTGGGCCGAGCGGTCGGCCGAGCGGTCGGCGCCCAGCTGGGCCCGGCGCGGCGCCATCGGCCACGGCGCCAACGGCCACAGTGCCAACAGTCAGGGCGGTCAGGGCGGCCGGGTCGGACAGGGCGATCAGAGCGGCCAGGGCTCCAAGGACGACGGCGACCACGGCGAGCCCGCCCTGCTGCGCGAGGCGGAGGAGCGGTGAGCGGGCCGACCAGGGTCCTCTGGCTGGCCAAGGGCCTCGGCCGCGGCGGCGCCGAGCAGCTGCTGCTCAACTGCGCCCGGCACGCGGACCGTTCACGCTACGAGATCGAGGTCGCGTACGTGCTGCCGTGGAAGGACGCCCTAGCCCCCGCGCTCACCGAGGCCGGGGTGCGGGTGCACTGCCTCGGCACCCCCGGGAACGGCACCGGCCCGGGCACCCCCGGCCGGGCCGACCCGCGCTGGCCGCTGCGGCTGCGCCGGCTGCTCGTCACCCGCCGATACGGCCTGGTCCACACCCACATGCCGATCCCGGCCGCCGCCGCCCGACTGCTGGCGCCCACCGCCGGGTCCCCGCGCCTGGTGCACACCGAGCACAACGTCTGGGACCGCTACCGGCCGGCCACCCGCTGGGCCAACGCACTGACCTACCGGCGCAACGACGCGGTGATCGCCGTCTCGCACGCCGTCGAGCGGACCATCCCGGCCGCCCGCCGGCGCCCCGGCGCCTGGGTGCACGTGGTGCACCACGGCCCCGACCTGACCGGCGCCCCCGACGGCCCGGCCGCCCGCGCCGCCGCCCGCGCCGAACTCGGGCTCCCGCAGGACGCGTTCGTGGTCGGCACGGTCGGCAACCTCACCCCGAAGAAGGACCAGGCCACTCTGCTCGCCGCCCACGCCACGCTGCGCCGCCGGTGCCCGCAGGCCCGGCTGGTCCTGGTCGGCGCCGGCCCGCTGGACGGCCAACTGCGCGCCCGCGCCGCCGAACTGGGCGTCGCCGACAGCGTGCTGTTCGCCGGTTCGCGCTCCGACGTGCCGCTGCTGCTGCCCGGGCTGGACGTGTTCACCCTGAGCTCCCGGCAGGAGGGCCTGCCGGTGGCCCTGATGGAGGCGATGACCAGCGGCCTGCCATCCGTCGTCACCCGGGTCGGCGGCATGCCGGAGGTGCTGGAGGACGGCGGGCAGGGCCTGTTGGTGGAGCCCGGCGACCCGGGCGCGCTGGCCGAGGCCCTGGCCCGGCTGGCCGGCGACCGGGAGCTGCGCGACCGCCTCGGCGCGGCGGCCCGGGAGCGCGCGAAGAGCTTCGACGTGGCGGGCGCCCAGCGGGCCGTCGAGGCGGTGTACGAGCAGGTCCTGCGGCGCTGAACCCCCCGACCACCGCCTCCTCCGTAGGCCCTACCACCGAAATGAGTGCGAGTCCGGACGTGAGTGCCCTGCCCGCCCCCGCCGAGCCGACCTTCCGCCCGCTCACGGACGCCGACCTCCCGGCGGTACTCGACCTGCTGACCGCCTCGCTGGCCGGCGGCCCGACCGGCACCCGCACCGCCGAGTTCTTCACCTGGAAGCACCGGCAGAACCCGTTCGGCGCCAGCCCCGGCCTGCTCGCCGAGACCCGGGACGGGCGCCTCGCCGGCGTCCGGCTCTTCCTGCGCTGGCAGTGGCACGAGGGCGCCACCGGCCGTACGGTCGCCGCAGTCCGGCCGGTGGACACCGCCACCCACCCGGACTTCCAGGGCCGCGGCATCTTCCGCCGGCTCACCCTGGACCTGCTCGAACAGGTCTCCGGTGAAGCGGAGTTGGTGTTCAACACGCCCAACGGCAAGAGCCTGCCCGGCTACCGGACGATGGGCTGGCAGGAGCTCGGGCAAGTCCCGGTGGCACTTCGGGCCGTGCGCCCGGCGGCGTTCGCCCGAGGGGTGCGCGCCGCACTGGACCGCCGGCCGGCCGGGCCAACGGCCCCGATCGTCTGCCAACTCCCCACCGCCGGAGAGTGGTTCGACACCCAGCCGGCCGACGGGCCGCTGGCCGAGCTGCTGCGCGAGCGGGCCGCCGCCGACTCCGCCGACCCCCGCCTGGCCGTCCGCCGCACCCCGGAGTTCCTGCACTGGCGCTACGGGCGGGCCCCCGGCCTGGACTACCGCGTCCTCACCGCCCACCGCGGCGGCGAACTGACCGGCCTCGCCCTCGGCCGGCCCCGCCGGCGCGGCCCGCTGGCCGAGTTCACCCTCGCCGACGTCCTGGTCCGCCCCGGCGACCGGGACAGCGCCGCCCGGCTGCTGCGCGCCGCCGCCCACGAGTCCGGCTGCGACCACGTCGCCACCCACCTCTCCCCCGGCACCGAGGCGGGCGCAGCCGCGCTGCGCACCGGCTACCTGCGCGCACCGCGCACCGGCATGCGGCTGGCCGCCCGCACCCCGGCCGGCCGCACCGAACTGACCCTGGCCGACTGGCGGTTCACCCTCGGCGACCTGGAGGTCTTCTGATGCCCTGGCCGGCCCCGGCGGCCCGGGCCGCGCTCCAGCGCGCCCGGGCCGCACTGACCCGCGTGCCCTGGCCCTCCACCGTCGCGGCCGCCCTGGTGACCGGCTACGTCACGCTGTTCGTGCTCGCCATGGTGCACACCTCGTACGACACCTGGGGCGCACTGCTGATCCTCCCCGCGCTGATGGCGATCGGCACCCCGGTCCTGGCCCGGATCGCCGCCGCCAACCCCGAACGGGACGTGTTCCGCCTGCTGCTGCTGGCCATGACGGCCAAGCTGCTCTGCGCCTTCCCCCGCTACCTGATGGCCTTCGTGCTGTACGGCGGCGCGGCCGACGCCAAGATGTACCACCAGAAGGGCACCGAGCTCGCCGCCTACCTCGACCAGGCCGACCTGTTCGCCGGCGTCCACTACGACCTCGGGATGAAGGTCGCCGGGACGGGCTTCGTCATCATCGTCACCGGCGTGGTCTACGCGATCACCGGGCCGTCGCTGATCGGCGGCTTCCTGGTCTTCTCCTGGCTGGGGTTCTGGGGCCTGCTGCTGTTCTGGCGGGCGCTGCAGATCGCGTTCCCCGAGGCGGACACCCGCAGGTACGCCAAGCTGGTCTTCTTCCTGCCCTCGCTGCTGTTCTGGCCGTCCAGCATCGGCAAGGACGCCTGGATGATGTTCTGCCTGGGCCTGACCACCTACGGCACCGCCCGGCTGCTGGACCGCCGCTTCGGCGCCTTCGCCTGCATCGCGCTCGGCTCGCTCGGCACCGCGATGGTCCGCCCGCACGTCACCGCGCTCGCCGGGGCCGGGCTGATGGTCGCGTACGTGCTGCGCAAGCGCCCGCAGCAGGCGAGCGCGCTCGGGCCGCTGCGGACCATCCTGACCGCGGTGGTGCTGGGCGCGATGGCGGTGCTGATGCTCCAGCAGGTCTCCACCTTCTTCGGCACCGACGGCACCGGCGGCGACGCCGTCAACCAGGTGCTCTCGGAGACCTCGCGGCGCACCAGTCAGGGCAACTCGATGATCAGCGCGACCGCGCCCGAGGACGCCGCACCCCAGTTCAGCCTCAACCCGGCGGGGCTGCCGGTCGCCGTGGTCAGCGTGCTCTTCCGGCCGTTCCCGTTCGAGGCGTCCAACATCCAGAACCTGATCCAGTCGGTGGAGTGCTTCGCGCTGCTGGTGATGTTCATCCGCAGCTGGCCGCGGCTGAGCCGGCTGCCCCGGCTGTTCGTGCAGCGCTCGTACCTCGCCTTCACCGCCGTCTACACGCTGCTGTTCTGCTGGGCCTTCTCGACCATCAACAACATGGGCATCCTGTCGCGCGAGCGCGTCCAGGTGCTGCCGCTGGTGCTGGTCCTGCTGGTCGTCCCGGCGGCGACCGCCACCCGCGGGCCGGCCAAGCGCCGCTCACCGCCGGTCTGGCGGGTCGCGCCCGGACAGTGGGGCGGGCGGCGGCGGCCGCCCGAGATCCACCCCGCCGGCGGCGGCGGTGCGGGCCGCCCGGAGGCAGCTCCCTCGTCCCGCTCGCCGTCGCTGCCCTCGTCCCAGCTCTCGACCCGCTCGCCGTCGCAGCCCTCGTACCGGTCACCGTCCCGGCCACCGTCGGCACGCCGGTTCCCGTTGCCGGGCAACTCCGAGTCCCAGTCACCGTTCCAGGGGGGATCCACCGCGCCATGACCACCGACACCCTTGCCCTGCCCGCCGCCCTCGGCGGCACGCCCGCGTTCCCGGACGGACTCCCGCTGACCCGGGTGCGGGTCCCCGACCGCGCCGCGCTGCTGGAGCGGCTCGGCACCGTCCTGGACAGCGGGCAGCTGACCAACGGCCGCACCGTCGCCGAACTGGAGGAGACCGCCGCCGAGCTGCTGGACGTGCCGCACGTGGTGGCCGTCTCCAACTGCACCGCCGGCCTGATGCTGGTACTCCAGGCCGCCGGGGTCGGGGGCGGGCGCCCGGTGGTGATGCCCGGCTTCACCTTCTCCGCCACCGCACACGCCGCCCACTGGGCCGGCGGCACCCCGGTGTTCGCCGAGGCCCGCGAGCAGGACATCACCCTCGACCCCGAGGACGCGGCCGCCCGGCTCGCCGCCGCCGACCGCCCGGCCGCACTGATGGCCACCCACGTCTACGGCACGCCCTGCCAGGTCGAGCGGCTCCAGGAGGTCGCCGACGCGGCCGGCGTGCCGCTGGTCTACGACTCGGCGCACGGCTTCGGCAGCCGCCGCCGGGGCGTGCCGGTCGGCAACTTCGGCTACGCCGAGGTGTTCTCGATGAGCCCGACCAAGGTCGCGGTGGCCGGCGAGGGCGGCCTGGTCGCCACCCGGGACGCCGACCTCGCCCGCCGGCTGCGCACCGCCCGCGACTACGGCAACCCGGGCGACTACGACACGCTCTTCCCCGGCCTGAATGCCCGGATGAGCGAACTGCACGCCGCCGTCGGCCTCAACTGGCTGGCCGGGCTGCCCGAACGGGTGGCCCATCGGGGCACTCTTGTGGCCGGGTTCGCCGCGGAGGCTTCCGGCCTGCCGGGGCTGCGGCTGGCCCTGCCGGAGGAGGGCGACGTCTCCACCTTCAAGGACCTCACGCTGATCCTGGACGCCGCTGCCTTCGGGCTCACCGCGCTCCAACTCGCCGACGCGCTGAGGGCCGAGGGCATCGACTCGCGCCGCTACTTCCACCCGCCGGTGCAGCGCCAGCGCGCCTACGCCCACCTCGGCCAGGCCGAGGCGCTGCCGGTGACCGACCGGCTGGCCTCCTCGGTGCTCACCGTTCCGCTCTGGTCGCACATGGACGCACCCGTCGTACGCCGGGTCGCCGCGGCGGTGGCCCGGATCCAGCCGTACGCGGAGCGCCTGCGCACCGCCTGACCGGCCCCCGCCCGGTTAGGCGGATCGGGTGAACGCGGTTGGACCGCGGGCGCCCCCGGTCGGCAGGATGTCCGGCCGGGGCCCGCGGTCCCATCTCACCCTCCCCCGTACGGATTTGGAGTCACCCGGTGCTCAAGGGATTCCGCAGCTTCCTGCTGCGCGGAAACGTCGTCGACCTCGCGGTCGGCATCGTCATCGGCGCGGCCTTCACGGCCGTCGTCACCGGGTTCGTCACGGCCTTCCTCACCCCGCTGATCGGCGTCGCCACCGGCGCCGTCGGCGACTTCACCCAGAAGACCTTCGCGGTCGCCGGCACCGACTTCCCGTACGGCGTGTTCGTGAACGCGCTGATCAGCTTCGTGCTGGTGGCCGCGGTGATCTACTTCATCGTGGTGGTGCCGGTCGGCAAGCTCCAGGTGAAGCTGGACGGCGCCAAGCCGGCACCGGTCGCCAAGGCGGACTGCCCGGAGTGCCTGAGCCCGATCCCGGTGGCGGCGGTGCGCTGCTCGTTCTGCACCTCCGAGGTGGCCGGCCGGCCGGGCTTCCCCACCCAGGCCTCCCACCAGCAGCCGGCCCAGGCCCGCTGACGCCCGGACCCTCGGCACGCACGGCACGGCACGTACGTCCACGGCACGGCACACACGACACCACGGCACGGCACGCACCTCCACGGCCCACCGGCCCACGGTCGCGCAGGCCCGCTGACCTCGGGCTTCGCACCCCTGGCCGGCTCTCACGGGAAATTTATCCCCGAAACATTCACGAGCCCCTGTCGGCCCTCCGGCGGGGGCTCGAATGCGCCAGCGCACGCCCCGCCCGCAAAAGTTTCTTCGCCGGAACCCGAACCGTCCATCGCCCCGTCACCGCACCGGCCTTCGCCGGCCCCGTCCGGGCTCCGTTCGAGGCCGCACCCCGGCCCGAACCTGGCCTGAACTCGCTGCCGGAATGTCCGTTCTTACTACTTTCGAAACCTTTGTGCGAGCGAAGACTGTGTAAACACTCGAACTGCTCGGCCTCCCACTCTCCTCAGCAGGCGCATTGTGGGCTTACCGTATGCCCCATGACCTCGCCCCGCTCCTACGACGGAGTCGGCTACCCCTCTCCGTCCTTCTCCTCCGGCACGCCCATCTACGACTCCCTCGTCGCAGAGCGCGGTGTCCCGCAGATCGCGCCCATCAACGTGCCGGCCGCCCTGCCGCCGGCACTGTCCTCCGGTTACGGATCCGGCCTCGGCCCGTCCTACGACAACCGGTACGGCGGTGGGTACGACACCCCCGGCAGCAACCTCCCCGCGCTGCCGCCCGCCCGCCTCGCCCTGGGCCCCGGCCCGAGCAGCGGTCCCTCCGCCGGCCCCTCCACGGCGTACATCCCCGCGCAGCCCGCGCCGGCGTACGCCTCTGCGCCCCAGCCGCCCGTCCCCGGTTACGGCGGCCCGCAGCCGTACCTGGCCGGCCAGCGTCCGCAGGCTCCCGCCCCCGGCTTCTCGCAGGCCACCGGCGGCGCCTACCAGCCGTCCGGCGGCCAGAGCTTCGGCGGGCAGAACACCTTCGTCGGCGCCGGCCAGGGCGGCCCGCAGTCCTTCGGCGCGCAGCCGATGGGCGGCCCGGGTTCCTTCGGCGGCCCGCAGCAGCCCGCCGGCCAGCCCCAGGGCGGCCCGCAGAGCTTCGGCGGCCAGCAGTCCTTCGCCGGGGCCGGCCCGGCCGGCTTCCAGGGTCAGGGCGGCGACCAGGGCTTCGGCGGCGCCCAGCTGCGCCCGGCCGTCTCCCCGGTCGCGCCGGTCCGCCCGATGCAGCCGCAGCGCCCGGGCGCGTACGGCGAGCCGGGCCAGTTCCAGCAGGGCTACCAGCCGCAGGGCCAGGGCTACTGACGCCCTCGGGCCGGCCCCACCCGGCCCGAACCCGCACCACCTGAGCACCACCCGGCGCCACCGCGCGCCGGGCGTACGGAGAAACGGGTCATCCACGGACCGTCCGGACCGCCCCCCACGGCGTCCGGGCGGTCCGTGCGCGTACGGGGTGCCGAAGTCCTCGGCCACCGGGGTGCCGACGGTCCGGAGGGTGCTGGCAGGATGGGGGGATGCTGCTCACCGGACTCCACGTCTACCCCGTCAAGTCGATGTACCGCCTGAGCCCCGCCAGCGCCCGGGTCGAGCCGTGGGGTCTGCTCGGCGACCGCCGCTGGATGCTGGCCGACGCCACCGGACGCTTCGTCAGCCAGCGCGAGAACGCCGCCCTCGGCCAGATCCGCACCGAGCTCTCCGACAGCGGCACGCTCACCCTCACCGCCCCCGGCGGCTCCCGGATCGAGGTCCCGGCGCCGGCCGTCGCGGCGGGCGACCCGCTCGCCGAGGTCGAGGTCTGGGGTACCCGGTTCCGCGCCGCCGAGGCGTTCAAGGAGGCTCACCTCTGGATCGCCGAGCACCTCGGCGACTACCGCCTGGTGCACCTCGACGACCCGCGGGCCCGCCCGGTCGAGCCGCAGTTCTCCGCGCCCGGCGACACCGTCTCGATGGCCGACGGCTTCCCGCTGCTGCTCGTCACCACCGCCTCGCTGGAGAAGCTCAACGCGCTGATCGCCGAGGAGCACCCGGAGGGCCACGAGACCCTGCCGATGGAGCGGTTCCGCCCGAACGTGGTGGTCGGCGGCGCCGAGCCGTGGGCCGAGGACGGCTGGCGCCGGATCCGGATCGGCGAGCTGACCTTCAAGGTGGTCAAGCCCTGCGGCCGGTGCGTGGTCACCACCACCGACCAGGAGAGCGGCGAGCGGCGCGGCCCCGAGCCGCTGCGCACCCTGGCCCGGCACCACAAGCTGCTGAAGAAGGCCGCGTTCGGGCAGAACCTGATCCCCGAGCGCCCGGCCGGCGCGGACGGCGACGTGCTCGGCACGCTCCGGGTCGGCGACGAGGTCGAGGTGCTGGAGGACGGCGCGCACTGGCCGGCGAACGAGCTGGTCTGAGCCCCCTGGCCGCCCCCGCCGTCCCCGTCCCGTCCGGAACCGGAACTGTGCGCGCTCGTTGAAGCATGTGGTGAAGACGAAACGGCCCCCGGCACCTCTCTGCGCCGGGCGGCCGGACCACCCGCGCGGGCGCGCTACGGTGGGCGGGCGGCCCGCGCACCCACGCGCGTACGGTCCGTTGATCGCCGGCTCGACGAAGGTGGGGACGACAGACCGTCATGGCTGAGCACAGGGTCCGGGTCACCCAGGACAGCGCATCCCGCTGGCGGCGCCGCGCCGGCGAGTACGACACGCTCGCGGAGGCCCTCGCGGCCGCCGAGCCGGGCGACACGGTGACCGTCCGGCCGGGCACCTTCCGGGAGAACCTGGTGCTGGACAAGGCGGTCACCGTCGTCCCGGCGCAGGGCCCCGGTACGGTCCGGATCGACCCTCCGGGCGGCGTGCCACTGACCGTCACCGCCGCCGCCATCGTCCGTGACCTGGTGATCGAGGGCAGCGACAGCTCCGTCCCCGCCGTGCTGGTCACCGGCCCGGAGGCGACCCCCTCGCTGAGCGGCTGCCGGGTGGAGACCCGCTCGGCCGCCGGCGTCGAGGTCACCGACGGCGCCCGGCCCACCCTGCGCGGCTGCGTGGTCACCAACCCGACCGGCCTCGGCCTGCGGCTGCGCGGCGAGGCGACGGCGGCCGCCTTCGAGGACTGCGAGGTCGCGGCCGCCGGGCAGGCGGGGCTGGCCGTCCTCGCCGGCGCCACCGCCGCGCTCGAACGCTGCCGGATCCACCACGCGGGCGGCGCCGGCGTGCTCCTCGCTGACCCGGGCAGCGCCGCCGAGCTGACCGGCTGCGAGATCTACGAGATCCGCGGCAGCGGCGTGCAGGCCGAGGCGCAGGCCGGCGGGCGGCTGATCGACTGCGAGATCCACCGGGTCACCGGCAACGGCCTGACCCTGGACAGCGAGGCCGAGTTGGTGCTGACCGGCTGCCGGGTGCACGACCTGCCGGAGAACGGCGCCGACCTGCGCGGCCGGGCCCGGCTCAGCCTGGTCAACAGCACCGTGCGGGACTTCGGGCGCGGCGCGCTCTCGGTCTGGGACCAGGGTACCGAGGCCATCGCCGAGTCCAGCGAGATCCACGGATCGTCCGGCGAGTATCCGGCGCTCTGGGTCAGCGACGGCGCCCGGCTCACCCTCACCGACTGCTCGCTGCACGACCTGCCGGACGCGCTCTTCGTCCTGGACCGCGACTCCACCGCCACCGCCGAGGGCTGCTCGTTCAGCCGGATCCGCAGCTCCGCCGTGTCGGTCAGCGGCGGCGCCGGGGTGACGCTCACCCGCTGCCGGGTCCAGGAGGCCGGCACCGGGCTCTGGTTCCGCGACCACGGCAGCGGAGGGCTGCTCACCGACTGCGAGATCTCCGACGTGTCCACCGGCGTCATCGTCACCAAGGGCGCCGACCCGGTGGTGCGCGACTGCACCGTCCGGGCCAGCTCGGACGCCGGCGTGTACGTCTCGGCACAGGGCCGCGGCACCTTCGAGGACTGCCGGGTCTCGCACGGCAAGGGCTTCGGCTTCCACATCATCGACGGCTGCCGCACCGTCCTGACCCGCTGCCGGGCGGAGCAGAACGAGCGGGCCGGCTTCGAGTTCTCCGAGCCCGGGCCGGTGGTGGAGGCCTGCACCTCGGACGACATCGCGCCGGCCGCGCCCGGGCCCGAGGTGCCCGCCCCGCGGACCGCCCAACTCGCGGCGCCGACACCACCGTTGACCGCACTGGCGGCTTCGGCCCCGGCCCCGGCATCGGCCTCCGCGGCGATCGGGCCGATCCCCGACTGCCGGCCCGCCGACGAGGCGCTCGCCGAACTCGACGCGCTGGTGGGCCTGGCCACGGTCAAGCAGGAGGTGCGGACGCTGATCGACCTGATCTCGGTCGGCCGTCGCCGCCGTCAGGCCGGGCTGAAGGCCCCCTCGCTCCGCCGCCACCTGGTCTTCACCGGAGCCCCCGGCACCGGCAAGACCACCGTGGCCCGGCTCTACGGCGAAATCCTGGCCTCGCTCGGGGTGTTGCAGCGCGGCCACCTCGTCGAGGTGGCCCGGGTCGACCTGGTCGGCGAGCACATCGGCTCCACCGCGATCCGCACCGCCGCCGCCTTCGACCGGGCCCGCGGCGGGGTGCTCTTCATCGACGAGGCGTACGCGCTGGCTCCCGAGGACGGCGCCCGCGACTTCGGCCGGGAGGCGATCGACACCCTGGTCAAGCTGATGGAGGACCACCGGGACGAGGTGGTCGTCATCGTGGCCGGCTACACCGCCGAGATGGAACGCTTCCTCTCCGCCAACCCCGGTGTCTCGTCCCGGTTCTCACGGACCATCACATTTTCCGACTACACCGCGGACGAACTGCTGGAGATCGCCCGCGCCCAGTGCGCCGAGCACGAGTACGCGTTGGCCGAGGCCACCGAGGGCGCGCTGCTCGACCACTTCGCCACCCTGGAGCGCGGCCCCAACTTCGGCAACGGGCGCACGGCCCGCCAGGTCTTCGAGACGATGGTCGAGCGGCACGCGATGCGGGTCGCCCACCTGGAGGACCCGTCCACCGAGGAGCTCCAACTGCTCGTCCCCGCCGACCTCCCGGGCGCCCGGCTGCCCTGACCGGCGCGGCGTGGCGCCGCGCGGCGAGGAACTCCATTCCGCTGGTCGGCCGTTGAGGCAGTATGAGCGTACTTCTCACCGGCGCGGCGGGCGGGCTGTTGCTGCCGGCCGCCCTGGTCGTGGTGTTCTTCCTCGGCGCGGTCGCCCGCCGGCTGCTCGCCCGACTGGAGGCGGACGGCGCGCATCCGGGATCGCGTGCGAAATCGCGCACGGGTGGGGGCGGCGCAGGTGCGACCGCCACCGAGGAGCTGCACGCACTGCTCTACCCAAGCAAGCGTGTGCAACTGGAGCAGCGCCGGATCGAGCTGGTGCTACGGGACGACGAGCACGACGGCGCGCCGAAGCGGACCGGCATCGACCTCGCGGGCGGCACGGCGGTTCTCCGCCGTACGGGCGGGTAGGACACCTTTGACCTGCGGAGCAACGGACGACACCTGGCAGATGGTCAAATGTTCTGTCTGTCCCGCTGCCTGCTGCCCTCTGTTCTCTGCGCTTCTGTCGGCGGCGACCCGTCACCCGTGGCGGGCCGCCGCCCCCAGCATCCGCTCCACCATCAGCGTCAGCCGCTGCTCCGCGAAGTCCGGGCGCAGCGACCGCTCCGGGCGAGCGTCACCTGGCCGTGGAGGGCCGCCCAGACCATCTCGGTGAAGGGCTCCGGATCCTCGGCGCCGGCCACGTCGGCGATCGGTCCGACGAGCGCGGCGAAGGCCTCCTTCAGCGGGGCGGGCGAGTCCGGCTTCCCGAACGGCAGGTCCGTCGCGAGGGTGAACATCGCGTCGTAGAGCGCCGGGTTGGCGGCCGCGAACGCGAGGTAGGTGTCGGCCGCGGCGCCGAAGGCCTCGGCCGGCCCGTCGGCCTTCCGTACGGCAGCCCGCAGGTCTGCGGCCAGCGCTGACCCGGCCGGACAGCGGCCGGCGTCAGCACGACCAGGCGCCTCCGGCCAGGAAGGACTCCAGCCTGGCCCGGTACGGCGCGATGTCGATCCGCTCGCCGGCCAGCCAGTCGTCCGAGTAGTACTTGTCGAGGTAGCGGTCACCCGGGTCGCAGATCAGGGTGACCACGCTGCCGTGCTCCCCCGCCGCCCGCATCTGCGCGACGATCTTCAGTGCGCTCCACAGGCCCGTTCCGGTGGAGGCGCCGGCCTTCTTGCCGAGCACGTCCTCCAGCACCCGCACGGCGGCGATCGAGGCGGCGTCCGGGACCTTCATCATCCGGTCGATCGCCCCCGGGACGAAGCTCGGCTCCATCCGGGGCCGGCCGATCCCCTCGATCCGCGAGCCGCTGTCGCAGACCGCCTCCGGGTCGTGCTGGACCCAGCCGTCGAAGAAGCAGGAGTTCTCCGGGTCGGCGACGCAGATCCGGGTGTCGTACTGCATGTAGTGGACGTACCGGGCGATGGTCGCCGAGGTGCCGCCCGTCCCGGCGGTGGCGACGATCCAGGCCGGTTCGGGGTGCGGCTCCAGGCGCAGCTGGGCGAAGACCGACTCGGCGATGTTGTTGTTGCCGCGCCAGTCGGTGGCCCGCTCCGCATAGGTGAACTGGTCCATGTAGTGGCCGCCGGTCTCCTCGGCGAGCCGGGCGGACGCCTCGTACACCTCGTCCGAGCGCTCCACCAGGTGGCACTCGCCGCCGTGGAACTGGATCAGGTCGATCTTGGCCTGGCTGGTGGACTTGGCCATCACCGCGATGAACGGCACGCCGACGAGCTGCGCGAAGTACGCCTCGGAGACGGCGGTGGAGCCGCTGGACGCCTCGATCACCGGCTTGCCGGGGCGGATCCAGCCGTTGCAGAGCCCGTACAGGAAGAGCGAGCGGGCCAACCGGTGCTTGAGCGAGCCGGTGGGGTGGGTGGACTCGTCCTTGAGGTAGAGGTCGATGCCCCAGTCGGCGGGGAGCGGGAAGCGCAGCAGGTGGGTGTCGGCGGAGCGGTTGGCGTCCGCGTGGACCTTGCGCACCGCCTCCTTGAGCCAGCTGCGGTAGGCCGCGTCGGAGCGGTCGACGTCGTCGGTCCGCCCGGTACTCGTCCGCTCGGCGCTCAGCTGGCTGCCCATGGTCACTCTCCTCGTTCGAACCCCCGAATTGCTCACTACGAGTGTACGAGAGTCACGATAAGTGACCTTTTCCGTAGCCCCAGCTTCCGCTTATCGCCTTGTCACACCACCTGGGCCACGCCTGCAGCAGAACCGCGCCCTACGCCCCCGCCGCCACCGACTGCGGATCCGCCAGGTACGGCCGCCAGGCCAGCTCCGCCGCACCGGCCAGCGCGCCGTGCGCCAGCTCCGCGCCGACGATCGGCACCCGGCCGCTGCGCCCCCAGAGGCAGCGCTCGGCGACCACCGCGCGCAGCCGCTCGGGCGCGGCCTCCAGCAGGTCGAGGTGGAGCCCGCTGAGCACCACCCGGTCGGGGTTGAGGATGTTGGCGACACCGGCCAGTCCGAGGCCGAGCCGGTCGACGACGTGCTCGACGGCGGCCCGGGCGTGCTCGTCGGTGGCGGCGGCTCGGCAGAGTTCCCGGGCCTGGTCGAGCAACGGGCGGTCCGGATCGGGGGTGAGCCCGGCGGCGGCGAACAGGGCGTCCGGGTCGGTCTCGGAGTTGAGGCAGCCCCGGTTGCCGCACTGGCAGGGGCGGCCCTGCGGGTCGACGGTCAGGTGGCCGACCTCCAGCGCGAGCCCGGCGCTGCCGGTGTGCAGCCGGCCGTCGATGACCAGGGCGCCGCCGACGCCGCGGTGGCCGGAGGTGACCAGCAACAGGTGGCGGGCGCCGCGGCCGGCGCCGTGCCGGTACTCGGCGAGCGCGCCCAGGTTGGCGTCGTTGGCGATGGCGGTGGGCAGCGGGTCGAGCGCGCGCGGCCCGTTGTCGGCGCGGCCGACCTCGACGTCGTACAGGTCGGCGACGGGCGTGCCGCTGGGCCAGGCGAAGTGCAGGGCGGCGAGCGCGGTGCCGTCCGGTTCGGTGACCGGGTTGGGCAGGGCGAGTGCGGCGGCGAGGCAGCGGCGGCTGCTGTTGCGGGCCAGTTCGGCACCGGCCTCGGCGACGGCGCGCAGCATCCGGACGGGGTCGGTGGCGGCGGGCAGCGGCCGGTGGACCGGCGGCTCCAGCAGTCCGCCGAGCCCGGCGAGGGTGACGCTCAGTCCGTCGGCGTGGATCTGCCCGGCGATGACGACCGGGCCCTCGGGGTCGATGGCCAGCCGGTGCGAGGGGCGGCCGCGGCCGCCGCCGGCCGGGCGGGAGTCGACGGTGATCAGGCCGAGCGCCTCCAGCTCCGCGGTGACCGCGCCGGCGGTGGCCCGGGTGACGTCCAGCGCGCGGGTGAGCGCCGAACGGGTCGGGGTCTGGCCGGTGTGGATGAGCGAGAGCGCGGGGCCGAGCAGCGTCCGGCCGCGGTCGGGGGCCGCGCGACGGTGGGCTTCGCGCTGCGCGTCGTGGTCGGCCTCGGCACCGGGCCCGGACCCCGAGGGCTTCGGTCCTGAGGGCTTCGGACTTGAAGGAGTGAGCTGCACGCCCCTATTGTTACTTTGTGCCGCTCCGAAACAAAATCCGTGACCATGCCCGCACCGACCGGCCGTCCCCCCAGTCTCGCAGCACACCCGCCCGCTCCGACACCCCCCGGGGCACCGACGGCGCCCCGCAGGACGCCACGGGCACCTCCTGGAGTGCCGCGCGCCTCGCACTCACCGCCTTCTTCGCCGTCGACGGCTTCCTCTTCGCCGCCTGGGTGGTCCGCATCCCGGACATCCGCAGCCAGGTCAGCGCCTCGCACAGCGCGCTCGGGCTCGCCCTGCTCTGCGTCTCGGCCGGCGCCGTCGCCACGATGCCGCTGGTCGGCCGGCTCTGCCTCCGGTACGGCTCACGGCCGGTCACCGTCGGCTCGCTCGCCCTGCTCAGCCTGGCCGTCCCGCTGCCCGCGCACGCCCACTCGGTGGCGGCGCTCGGCGGCGTCCTGCTGCTGTTCGGCGCGGGGTACGGCGGGGCCAACGTCGCCATGAACAGCGCCGCCGTCGACCTGGTGGCGCAGCTGCGACGCCCGGTGATGCCCAGCTTCCACGCCGGGTACAGCCTCGGCGGCCTGCTCGGCGCGGGCGTCGGCGGACTCCTCGCGACCGCTCTCACCACCGCCTGGGCACTCGCCCTGGGCGGCCTGCTCGGGCTCGCCGTCACCGTGGCCGCGGGCGTCGTCCTGCTCCGCGGCCCGGCCGCGCCGGTGATCGCCCCCAGCCGCACCCCGGCCCCGTCGGCCTCCTCCGACACTCCGGACAGCCGCCTGCCGCACGCCCGCCTGCTGGTGCTGCTGCTCGGCCTCACCGCCCTCTGCACCGCCTACGGCGAGGGCGCCATCGCCGACTGGACCACCCTGCACCTCACCGACGACGTCCACGCCAGTGCCGGTACGGCCGCCGCCGGGTACGCCGCCTACGCCTTCGCGATGACCAGCGGGCGGGTCGTCGGCACCTGGCTCTCCATCCGCTTCGGCCAGACCCGGCTGATGCTCCTCGGGGGCCTCACCGCCGCGGCCGGCATGCTGCTCGCCGCGCTCGCCCCCTCGGTGCCGCTCGCGCTCACCGGCTTCGTCCTGGTCGGCCTCGGTCTGGCCAACCTCTTCCCGCTCGCCATCGCCCAGGCCGGCGCCACCGGCGGCCCGCAGGGCGTCGCCCTCGCCTCCACCCTCGGCTACGGCGGCATGCTGATCGGCCCGCCGGTGATCGGCTTCCTCGCCGACGCCGTGGGCCTGCCACTCGCCCTCACCACCGTCGCCCTGACCGCCTCACTGGCGGCCTTCCTCCCCCTCACCGTCCGCGCCCGCCGCTGACGCAGCGCGGGGCGCCGCTCCCGACCCCGCCGCTGACGCCCCCCTCACCACCGGCCCTCGCGCCCCCACCCGTACGCCGGCGCGGTGGACGGAACGCTGTACCGCCCGACCGGCGACGAAGGCGTGGCAGGATGCCGCCATGACGAGCAGCGGGCGGATCCAGGTACTGCGGGCGAGCGAGCGTCCGGCGACGGCGTGGCTCAACGGGGGCGGGGTGACCAGGGAGGTCGCCGGTTTCCCGGCCGGGGCCGGGCTGGACGCCTTCGACTGGCGGGTCAGCCTCGCGGACGTGGCCTCTGCCGGGCCGTTCTCGGTGTTCCCCGGGATCGACCGGGTGATCACGCTGGTCGACGGCTCGGGGATGGCGCTGACCGTCGACGGCGCCGAGCACCGCGTCGACGCCCCGTTCCGCCCGTTCGCGTTCTCCGGCGACGCGGCCACCGACTGCCGTCTGCTCGGCGGCCCGGTGGTCGACTTCAATGTGATGACCCGCCGCGGCCGCACCACCGCCGGCCTCGCCCTGCTCACCGCGCCCGGGCCGGTGGAGGTCGCGGCCGGCGCCACCGTTCTGGTGCTCTGCCTCGCCGGCGCCGCCGCCCTCGCGGACGGCACCGCCCTCGACCGCTTCGACGCCGCCCTGCTGGACGGGCCCGGCACGTACGAGCTGCGGCCGGACGGCGTGACCGCCGTGGTCACCTTCCGCACGACCGCCCCCTGACACGCCGCTGCACAGGAAGTCGGACCGGCCGACTTCCTGTGCAGCGAGTGGGTTCAGCGGGTGGACTCAGCGGGTGGACTCAGTTGATGGGCTCAGTGGGTGGACGCAGCGGGTGGACTCAGTGGATGGGCTCAGCCGCAGAACACCGGCGTCGCGTGCGCCGGGTCGAGCGCGTTGGTGACCAGGTGCAGCGCGGTCGGCGCGAAGGCGATCGCCACGTGCTCGGCGAGCGAGACCGGGCAGTGCTCCTGGAGGACGACGTTGTCCACGTTCGGACCGCTGAGGAACTGGGTGCGGTAGGGCGTGACCACCTCGTCGTACACCGTCGAGATCACCGTGTACCGGACGCCCGGCACGGTGTCCGGCACCGAGGCCATCCTCTGGTTGAACGCCGAGCCGAGCGCCTGGTCCCGGCAGGCGTTGCAGGCGGTGTAGACGAGTTCGGCGACCCGGGGGAAGTACGGCGCCAGCTTGGTGATGCCGTCGAGCGTCGTCCCGTGGTTGGACGGCGCCAGGCCGACGACCTTGCCGACCTTCCCCTCTCCCCCGAGGAACTTCAGGTAGTAGTTGGGGAGCATCCCGCCCTGCGAGTGGCCGACGAGGTCGACCTTGGCCGCGCCCGTCGCCGTACGCACCAGGTCGACGAAGCGGCCGAGTTGGGCCGCCGACTGGTCGGCCGGGCCGAGCCCGCCGATCGGCAGCAGCAGGCCGCTGCCGGACGAGGTGATGCCCGGCACCATGCCGTAGTCCAGGGCGAAGACGCAGTAGCCCTTGCTCTTGAGCAGTGGTGAGAGGGCGAGCCAGTTCTCGTACCGGTTGGCGAAGGTGCCGTGCACCAGGACCACCGGGTCGGGGTGCGCGGCCGTCGGCTTGCAGGACCAGTCGTTGGCACCCGGCGGCGAGGCCACCGTGTCACCGTCCGGCGGAAGTTGGGCGGACGCGAGCTGGGCCGCCGAGGGTTGCGCCTCAGGGAGCTGAGCCGGCGGGGCGGACGCGGTGGGGGTCGCGTCCGCCCCGTCGGCCGCGTGCGCGGCACCGGCCGGCCCGCCGGCGAGCAGCGCGCCGGCCAGCAGGGCCGAACCGAGGGTGCCGAGCAGTCTGCGGCGTACCGGTCTTGCGGAGAAGCGGAGAAGTGGGGTTCCCAACTGTTGCCTCCACAGCGGAAGTTTGTTACCAACAGGTAACCCGAGTGCCTCCATCATGCGGTCGCCCCTCCGACCCGGCCCTTGGGTGTCCCCCAGACCTGGACGGTGTTTTCTGTGACCGGTCACAACTCACCCGCTTGCGCCCCCGGTTGGCGGATCCCGGTGATCGGCGGAGTGCCCGCCGACCAACGGCTGCTCGGCGCCGTACCGGAGTTGATCGAGACCGTCATCGCCGCCCTGCTGGATCGCGTACCGACCTACCGCCGGCTGCCGCGCGAACAGGTCACCGGCGAACTCGCCCAGGTCACCGAGCGCCGGATCCGCGCCCTCGCCCAGGCCGTCCGCACCGGGCTGCCCGCCCCCGAGGCCGAGTTCGCCGCCGTCCGGGAGGCCGCCGCCCGCCGGGCGGAGGAGGGGCTGCCGCTCGACGCCGTCCTGCTCGCCCACCACCTCGGCATGGAGGTCTGCTGGGAGCTGGTCACCCGGCAGGCCCGCGACGGCGACGCCGCCGACCTGCTCGTCCTCAACCGGCTCCTGCTCGACCAGCTCCGCCGGGCCACCTCCGCCGCCGGCGCCGGCTACGTCGAGGAGCGCCGCGGCCTCGCCGACGAACGGCACGCCACCCGGCACGCCCTGCTCGCCGCACTGCTCGACGGCGCCCCCGCCGACGAGGCCGCCGCCCGCGCCGGCCTTCGGCTCCCGCCCGCGTACGCCGTGCTCTGCGTCGCCGTCGCAGACCACCCCGACGAACGGGCGCCCGGCGTCGACCGGACGGTGGCCGGCCACCGCAAACTCCGCCGGCTCCGCGCCGAACTCGACCACCGCACCCGGCAGTCCGCGCTCACCTCGCTCACCGTCTCCGGCGGAGTGGCACTCGTCCCGCTGGACCACCGGCCGGACGCCGTCCCCGTCGCCACCTGGCAGCTGCTCGCCGACACCCTCCACCGGGCGGCCCGCGCGGCAGGCGCCGCCGTCCAGGCCGGCGCGGCGGCGGCCACCCCCGCCGGGGTCCCGGGCGCGGCCGCGCTCGCCCACGAGGTGCTGGAGGTCTCGCAGGCCTTCGGCCGCCCGCCCGGGCTGCACCGGCTCGACGACGTGCTGCTGGAGTACCAGCTCAGCCGGCCCAGCCACGCCCGGTCCCGACTCGCCTCCCTGATCGAGCCGTTGGCGGACTCCGGCGACCTGCTCGCCACCCTCCGCACCCACCTGGCCGGCGGACTCAACCGCCGCCACACCGCCCGCGCCCTCCATCTGCACCCGAACACCGTCGACTACCGGCTGCGCCGCATCGCCGTCCTCACCGGCCTCGACCCCACCCACCCCGCCGACCTCCTGCGCATCGCCGCCGCCATCGCCGCCCACGACGCCGAGCGCGCCCAGGAGCCGGCCTGAGGCCGTTGTCGGTACCGGCGGGCAGAATCCGGGGTGTGGACCTGAGACCGGAACTGTCGCCCCCGCCCGTGAGCCGGCCGCGGCTCGCCGGGCTGTGCCGCGAGATCCGGCGGATCGCCGGCCTGGTGACCGCCGGCGCGGCGGGCGCGGACACGGCGATCACGGCATTCAACGCGATGACCGGCCACGACTACCGGGCCGTCGACTTCGCCGAGTACGACGGCGGCCGAAGCCTGGAGGAGTTCGCCCGGGAGGCCGCCCGGCCGGCACGCCCCCGGGTGCCGGACGTCACCCGGGGCGAGCTGGTCGAGATCGTCCGCCGGATCCTGACGGCTTCCCCGGAGAGCGACTACTACCTGCGGCTCCTCGAAGCCAATGTGGCGCATCCCCGGATCGGCGACCTGCTCTTCCACCCCCCGGCCCGGCTTCGGAGCGCCTCGGCGGACCAGCTCGTCGACGAGGCCCTCAGCCACCGGCCGATCGCGCTCTGACCCGGCACCGCCTCGCAGCCGCCGGCTCCCCGGCGCG
This sequence comes from Kitasatospora sp. NPDC041988, assembly GCF_055588525.1. NCBI lineage: Bacteria > Bacillati > Actinomycetota > Actinomycetes > Kitasatosporales > Streptomycetaceae > Kitasatospora > Kitasatospora sp. NPDC041988. The sequence continues at coordinate 12,899 of NZ_JBVJCO010000034.1, read as the reverse complement.
ACCTCACGCCCCCGATTCGCCCGGCAACCTCAAGTCCCAGCCCGCCAGGGCCCGCAGCTGCTCAGCGGTGATGTCGTCGGCGAGCGGGTTGGGCGGATCGTGGCGGAACGGCGGCTGCCAGCCCTCCTCGGCGGTCCAGCTGCGGACGACCTTCGCGGGCGCGCCGGCGACGACGCTGTGGTCGGGCACCTCGCCGCGGACCACCGATCCGGCCGCGACCACCACGTTGCGGCCCAGCCGGGCGCCGGGGAGGATCACCGCGCCGGTGCCGATCCAGCTGCCGGCGCCGATCTCGACGGGCTCGTTGCGCGGCCACTGCTTGCCGATCGGCAGGTCGGTGGCGCGGTACTCGTGCGCCTGGTCGGATATGTACACGCCCGGGCCGGTCCAGACGTCGTCGCCGAGGACGATCGACTGGTGGCCGACGATGTGGCTGTCGCGGCCGATCACGCAGCCGCCGCCGATCCGGACGATCGGCTCGGGCCCGAGGTCGAGGCCGGGCAGGAAGCCGGCGCTGATGGTGACGCGCTCGCCGATGATCGAGAACGGGCCGATGGTGATCCACTGCTCGTTGAAGACCGCGCCCAGCGGGAAGCTCAGCTTCGTCCCTGCGCCCAGTTCGCCGAACCGGTACGGCCCGGGGCTCTCGCTGGACACCGCACCGGCCCGCTGCACCCACTGCCAGCCCCGGTGAACGAGGCGGCCGGCGGCACGGCGACCGCCGGACCGGACGGCGGAGAACAGGGAACGGGTGATCGACATGCGGCCACGTTACCGGTCCGTAGGGCGCCGCCACCGGGCAGGCGGCCAACATCACATCCGACTCGGCCCGCACGAAACCCCGTCCGAAATCCGCCGACGGCTGCCACACTCGAGCGCCATGGAGATCACCGAGCACATCGACGCGCTGCGCCGCGAGGGCACGCTGCTCGCCGACGCCGCCGCCCGTACCGACCTCGACGCGCCCGTCCCCACCTGCCCGGACTGGCGGCTGCGCGACCTGGTGCTGCACACCGGGCAGGTCCACCGGTGGGCCGCCGCGTACGTGCGGGACGGCCACCGGGCACCGCTGGACACCGACGGCGAGCGCGCGGCCTGGGGGGCGGAGCCGTCGGACGCCGGCCTGGTGGACTGGTTCCGCGCGGGCCATGCCGCCCTGGTCGAGGCGCTCACCGGGGCACCGGCCGGACTGGACTGCTGGAGTTTCCTCCCCGCGCCGAGCCCGCTGGCGTTCTGGGCCCGCCGCCAGGCGCACGAGACGGCCGTGCACCGCTTCGATGCCGACGCGGCGGCCGGGGCCGAGGGTCCACCCATGGCCACCGGCCTGGCGTTGGACGGGATCGACGAGCTGCTGCGCGGCTTCATGGCCCGCAGCCGGGCCCGGGTGCGCACCGAGCGGCCGCGCACCGTCCTGGTGCGCCCCGACGACGAGCCGGCCGGCGGGCTCGCCGGCGGACCGGGGCCCTGGCTGCTGACCATCAGCCAGGAACCCCTCGTCGTCGCCGTCCCCGACACCGGAGCCGGCGCGGACCTGACGCTCACCGGCCCGGCCCGCGAGCTCTACCTGCTGCTCTGGAACCGGCTGCCGGCCGAGCGGGTGCGGCTCAGCGGTGACCGGTCGCTGCTGGACCTCTGGCGCGAGACGGCCGCCGTCCGCTGGAGCTGAGCGCTGCGCACCACCCTCAGCGGGCCCAGGGCGCCGGCCGCTTCTCCAGGAAGGCCCGCATGCCCTGCTGCGCCTCGTCCGAGCCGAACAGCCTGGCCGACAGCTCGACCAGCTCGTCGGCGTCCCGCTCGAAGGAGCGCACCACCTCGGCGTTGGCCAGCCGCTTGGACTGCGCGAGGCCCTGCGGCGAGCCGAGCCGCAGCGCGTCCAGCAGGCCCTTGAGCGCGGTGCCGGTGGACTCCGCGGAGTCCGTCGCCTCAGTGATCAGGCCGATCCGGGCGGCCTCCGCGGCGTCGAAGACCTCGCCGGTCAGGTAGTACCGGGAGGCGGCGCGCGGGTCCAGCTTGGGGCGCAGCGGCAGCGAGATGACGGCCGGCGCGAGGCCCAGCCGGACTTCGGTGAACGCGAAGGTGGCGGCCGGTCCGGCCAGCGCGAGGTCGGCGGCGCCGACCAGCCCGAGGCCGCCGGCCCGGACGTGCCCCTCGATCACGGCGATCACCGGCTTCGCGCAGTCGACGATGGCCCGCTGGAGGTCGACCAGGCCACGCGGGCCCACCGTCGGGTCCGCGCCGGTCGCCTCGGAGAGGTCCGCGCCCGCGCAGAACACCTTGCCGGTGTGGCCGAGCACCACGGCGCGGACCTCCGGGTCGGCCGCGGCGGCGGTCAGGCCCGCGGTCAGCTCGGCCATCAGCCGGGTGGAGAGCGCGTTGCGGTTGTGCGGCGAGTCGAGGGTGAGGGTGGTGACGGCGTCGGCGGTGGTGACGCGGACGAAGGGTACTTCGCGGGTCATCGGTGCGGGCCTGCTTTCCGGCTGAGGGTGGGTCGGATTGCCGAGGCGTCGCTCCTGCTCGGACGGCGCCCGGACGACTCTGACATGCCCACCCGCCACTCGGCCAGAGCCACCCGCCGCGAGACCCGTCACCCCTTCGCCCCGAAAACCGGTGGTCGGCCCGCCTCCCGGCAGGGCAGCATCGGTGCCCATGACCACCGACGCCGTCCTCCTGCTCGCGCCCCGGATCAACGACACCGGTCTGCAGCTCCGTACCGCCGCAGGCCGCCGCGGCCTGCGCGCGCACACCGCGACGGCCTGGCGCGCCCCGGCGGAGCTGCTCGGCGCGCCCGTGCACGTCTACGGCGGCCCGCTGTTCGGCGATGCGGTCGGCGGCGCGTTCGGCCTGGCCCTGCTGCAGCCGCCGGACGACTGGCCGGCCCGCCTGCCGCGGGAGCTGACCGGCCGGCGGCTCTCCCTCACCACGCTGGCCGAGGCCCGGCAGCTGCGCCGCCCGATGTTCCTCAAGCCGCCGGGCGACAAGCTGTTCCCGGCCAAGGTCTACCCGGACGGCTCCGGGCTGCCCGGCCCGGACGCGCTGGACGACGACACCCCGGTGCTGGCCAGCGAGGTGGTCCGGTTCCACCGCGAGTACCGGCTGTTCGTCCTGGACGGCGAGGTACGCACCGCCTCGCGCTACGCGGTGGACGGTGACCTGGACGTCGCACCGCTCGACGAGGACCGGTACCGCGCCGAGGTGACCGCCTTCGCCGCGGACGTGCTGGCCGCCTCGGCCGGGACTCTGCCGAGCGCCGTCGTGATCGACGTCGGCCCGCTGGACGGCGGCCGTTGGGCGGTGGTCGAGGCCAACACGGCCTGGGCCAGTGGTGGTTACGCATGTGCTCCGGACGCCGTGCTGGACGTGGTGCTGCGGGCCGGCGGCCCGGCCGCCGCCCTTCGCGCGGCCGACCGCCGGTACTGCCGCGAGCTGCCGGAGGTGGTCCGCTGACCGGCCGGGCGGCGAAAATGCGCTGGTGCGGTGATCACCCGTCGGCCACGATGGGGGCCATGAGCTCCCACGCCCCGCACCTCACCCACATCGCCGAGCCGCCCGGGGTCGCCCCGGGCACCGGCTACACGCAGGTCGTCACCGGCACCGGCCGCCTGGTGGCCGTCTCCGGCCAGGTCGCGTTCGACGAGCAGCGGCAGCTGGTCGGGGCCGGCGACCCGAAGGCGCAGGCGCGGCAGGTCTTCGAGAACCTGAGCCGCTGCCTGGCCGCCGCCGGGGCCGGTTTCGCCGACGTCGTCAAGCTCACCTACTTCGTGACCGACATGGCGTCCATGCCCGCCATACGCGAGGCGCGAGACGAGTACTTCGGCTCCACGCCGCTCCCCGCCAGCTCGGCGATGCAGGTGGCCGCGCTGTTCCTGCCCGAGGTGCTGATCGAGATCGAGGCACTCGCGCTCGTCCCCGACCGGTCCTGACGGACCCGTCTGGCGAACCCGCCTCACGTACCCGGCCTACCCGCCGGTGGCCCGGCCCTGGCGCCGGGCCCACCGGACGGCGGGGCCCATCGCCAGCCCGGCCGCCGCGAGCACCGCGCCGAGGACGGTCCAGCCGATCAGCCCGTGCCCGATGACGGCGGTGCTGACCACGGCCGGTCCGATCATCATCGCGCCGGAGGTGCCGGCGTTGTAGACGCCCTGGTAGGCGCCGTGGTCGCGGTCGCCGGCCAGGTCGTAGCTGAGCGCCCAGCCGCCGGCCTGGCTGAGGACCTCGCCGAGCGCCTGCAAGCCGACGCCACCGAGCACCACCACCGCCGCGACGGTCGCGGGCAGGCCGTGGGCGAGCGCGAGCACCAGGCAGGAGGCGGCCAGGATCAGTCCGGCCCGGCCGCAGACCCGGGCGGCGGTAACCGGGTCCTCGGTGCCGCGGGTGGCCCGCACCTGCAGGGCTATGACCAGCACGGTGTTGACGACCATGGTGGCGGCCACGGTGATCCTGGGCGCGTCGGTGTGGTGGACGATCCAGAGCGGCACACCGACCTCCAGCATCGCGAACTGCAGGCAGAGCAGCGCGTTCAGCACCGTCACCACCAGGAAGGGCCCGTCCCGCAGCGCGGGGTTGCGCCGCCGCCCGCCCCCGACGCCCTCGCCTTCCGACGAGACCGGCGCCGACCCTTCCGATGCCCTGCTCGCCGACCCGTTCGCCGTCCCTTCCGCCGACCCGGACACCGCGGCAGCCGCCGACGCGGCCTTCCGCTGCGCCCGCGAGACCGGCAGCCGGTGGAACAGCACGGCGACCACCGCGTACGACACGGCGTCGGCCAGGATCGCCGTCAGATACGCCGGCCGGGTGTCGATCTGGAGCGCGATCGCGCCGATCCCCGTACCGAGACAGATCCCGACGTTGGTCACCACCCGCAGGTAGGCCCGGCCGGCCACCCGGCGGTCGGCGGGCAGCACCTCGGCGTAGAGCGCGTTGCGCACGGCGGCCGAGCCCCGGTCGACGGCGGTGACCACGCAGGCCAGCGCCACAAAGGCCGGGTAGCTGTGCACCAACGAGTAGCAGGCGGTGCCCACCGCGTTCACGGCGACCAGCACCACCAGCACCGGCCGCGCACCCCACCGGTCGGCGGCCCGCCCGGCCGGCACGCTGGCGACGACCCCGCAGAGGCCGGCGGCGGTGAGGCCGAACCCGAGCTGGGTGGCGCTCAGCCCGAGGACGCGGGTGAAGAAGAGCACGCCGACGGCGAGCGAGAGCCCGCTGCCGACGGTGTTGACGAGGGTGAGTGCGGCGAGCCGGCGCACCATCGGATCGGGGTGCAGCATCCGCGAGGCGCGGGGCGTTCCGGGGCCGGGCGAATCGGCGCCGGGCAGGCCGGAGTCGGGTGCGGAGGTCTCCGCCTGTGAGGTGGTCATGCCGATGATCACACCCTGTTCCCCCAGCTCGCAGTACTGATTTAGGCTCTGGCTAAAAGCAGCAGCCACCGGGGGGCGGGACATGCACAGGTTCAGGCTCGGGCTCGCCGACCTCGCCACCACCTGGTTCGCGTGCTCGCCGATCCAGGAGGCCGCACTCAGCCTGCGGATGTGGACCCACCCGGGCGTCTACGTGCTGCAGTCCCCCGCCTTCGAGCGGCTGCGCCCGGCCTTCGAACGGCTGGACTCCACGCTGCTGTGCTCGCTGGTCGCCGGCAACCGCTGGATCCCGGACTTCCTCACGCCCCGCCCGGCCACCCCCTCCGCCGACTTCCGCACCGAGCTGGCCGTGGTCCGCGCCCTGCCGCCGGAGCAGCTGCGCCCCGAGCTGGAGCAGACCTTCCTGCCGCACGGCTCACCACTGCCCGCCCCACTGGCGGCCGGACTGGCCGATCCGGCCCGGCTGCTGGCCCGGATCGCCGACGCGCTGGAGGAGTACTGGGAGGTCTGCCTCTCCCCCACCTGGTGGCCGCAGGCCCGCGCGGTGCTGGAGGCGGACCTCGTGTACCGGGCGCGGGTGCTCTCCCAGCACGGCGCGGCGGCGCTCTTCGCCGATCTGGACCACCGGCTGCACTGGGAGGACGGCGTGCTCTCGATCAACCACCACTGGATGGCGCAGGACGGCGACATCACCGTGGACGGACGCGGGCTGGTGCTGGTGCCGACCTTCTTCGCCCGCGGCGCGATCACGATGATCAGCAACGACCGCGCACCGCAGATCAGTTACCCGGCGCGCGGCCAGGGCGGTATGGCCGGACCGCCGGCGCCGGTCACCTCGCAAGCGCTGGAGCAGCTGCTCGGCGCCCCGAAGGCCCGGCTGCTGGCGGTACTGGCCGAACCGGCCTCGACCACCGACCTGGCCTACCGGCTGGGTGTCACCCCCGGTGCCGTCAGCCAGCACCTCGCGGTGCTGTACCGCACCGGCCTGGTGACCCGGGCCCGGCACGGCCGCTCGGTGCTCTACAGCCGCAGCCCGCTCGGCGACGAGCTCACCGGCAACCCGCGGCGGGCCTGACCGGTCGGGCAGTGGTGGACCTTCGACGACGCCTGGTCGATCGGCCAGAAGACGGCCTACCTGAAGTCGAAGAACCTGCTCGGCGCGATGATCTGGGAGATGACCGGCGACACCCCGGGCGGTGCCCTCATCACCGCCCTGGATACCGGGCCCGGGTGAGCACCGGGCCCGGGTGAGCACCGGGCCCGGGTGAGCACCGGGCCCGGGTGAACGCCTGGCCCGGATGAACGCCTGGCCCGGATGAACGCCGCCGGGGTGGGTGCGATCCGCACCCACCACCCCGGCGGCCCCCCGTACAGACCGCTACCGCGAGGCCAGCGACGTCAGCTTCCGCGCCGCCCGGTACTGCCTCAGCACCTGCGCGAACGTGGTGTGCCCCTGGGTCGTCCGGGCGAACGCCCGCCAGGCCGGGGCGACCAGGCAGACCGCGGCGTGGAACAGGTACGGCCGGCGCTCGAAGGCGGCCAGCATCTGCTTGCCGGCCCGCATCTCCACGCCCAGCCCGGCCTTGATCGCGAACGCGTAGTTCAGCGCCTCGCGCCGCACCTGCGTCGCGTTGCCCGCCTCGGCCACCTTGACCGCCCACTCGCCGGCCAGCCGGCCCGAGCGCAGCGCGTACGAGATGCCCTCGCGGGTCCACGGCTCCAGCAGGCCGGCCGCGTCGCCGGCGACCAGCACCCGGCCTCGGGAGAGCGGCGAGTCCTCGGCCCGGCAGCGGGTCAGGTGCCCGGACTCCACGCTCGGCGGGAAGCCGGCCAGGCCGAGCCGGCGGATGTAGTCGGCCAGGTACTGCTTGGTCCGCTCGCCGTCGCCACGGGCCGAGATCACCCCGACGGTGAGGCTGCCGGCCTCGGTCTTGGGGAAGACCCAGCCGTAACTACCGGGCAGCGGGCCCCAGTCGAGGTGGATCCGGCCGGCCCAGTCGGCCGCGACCGAGGCCGGGACGGGGATCTCCGCCTCCAGCCCGAGGTCGATCTGGTCGAAGGAGACTCCGACGTGCCGGCCGATCCGGCCGGCGCTGCCGTCCGCGCCGACCACCGCACGTGCCTCGAAGGTGCGGCCGTCGGCGGCGGTGACGACGGCCGTCCGGTGCTCGCCGCCGCGCTGCTCCACGCCCGTGACGGTCACTCCGGTGACCAGCACGGCGCCCGCCTGCTTGGCCGCCTGCACCAGGCGCAGGTCGAACTCGTCCCGGTTGACGAGCCCGAACAGCATCAGCTTCGAGCGCCGCGTCCGGGTGAACCGCCCGCCGTACGCGAAGGTGACGGCGTGCACCCGGTCCTGCAGCGGCAGCCGGAAGTCCGGCGGCAGGCTGTCCCGGGAGGGGCCGATGATGCCGCCGCCGCAGGTCTTGTAGCGGGGGTGTTCGGCCTTGTCGAGCAGCAGCACCCGGCGGCCCTGCGAGGCGGCGGCGTGCGCGGCCGAGGACCCGGCCGGTCCGGCGCCGACCACGACGACGTCCCAGACGCCGTCGAGGCGGTCGGTCCCGGGCGCCGCCCGGTCGGGCTGCGGCTCGCCGGGCTGCGGCTCGTCGGACTGCCGCTCGAACGGCTGTCCGGACGCCGCGGCGTCGAGCGGGCTACGGGAATCGGAGCTTCCGGAGTCAGTCACGTCGAGCAATCCTATGCGGCCGGGTGAGCCGGCGTCCGCTGCGCCGCCCCGAACGTCCGCCCGACGCCCGGGGCCACCCGTTCGACTCGGCCTATGATCGGCGGTACCCCGTCAGCACCGTCCGTCCGGACCATCCCCCCGGACGGACCCGCCCCTCCCGGAGCATCCGCATGCCGCAGCAGCCCCTGGCCGACGCCGTCCGGTCCCTGATGGACCGTGCCCGCACCGACCTCGCCGAGCTGGTCGCCTTCCCGTCGGTCGCCGACCCGCGCCAGTTCCCGGTCGAGGAGTGCGAGAAGGCCGCCCGCTGGGTCGCCGACGCCTTCGCCGCCGAGGGCCTGACGAACGTGCAGCTGCTGGACACGCCCGACGGCACCCAGTCGGTCTACGCCGAGCTGCCCGGCCCGGCCGGCGCACCGACCGTGCTGCTCTACTCCCACTACGACGTGCAGCCCCCGCTGGACGAGTCCGCCTGGCTGAGCCCCGCCTTCGAGCTGACCGAGCGCGACGGCCGCTGGTACGGGCGCGGCGCCGCCGACTGCAAGGGCAACATCCTGATGCACCTGACGGCCCTTCGGGCGCTGCGCGAGGTGTACGGGGACGCCTACCCGGTCGGGCTGAAGATCATCGTCGAGGGCTCGGAGGAGCAGGGCACCGGCGGCCTGGAGCGGTACGCCGAGGCGCACCCCGAGCTGCTCGCCGCCGACGCCATCGTGATCGGCGACACCGGCAACTTCGCGGCCGGCCTGCCCACCGTCACCGCCTCGCTGCGCGGCATGACGGTGGTCGAGGTGGCGATCACCACCCTGGCCGGCAACCTGCACTCCGGTGCCTTCGGCGGCGCCGCCCCGGACGCCCTGCAGGCCCTGGTGAAGGTCCTGGCCTCGCTGCACGACGAGCACGGCGACGTCGCGGTGGCCGGGCTGGTCAGCGACCAGACCTGGACCGGCGTGCAGTACGCGGACGAGCAGTTCCGGGCCGACGCCAAGGTGCTGGACGGCGTCGCGCTGACCGGCACCGGCACCGTCGCCGACCGGCTCTGGGCCCGTCCGTCGGTCACCGTCCTCGGCATCGACGCCCCGCCGGTGATCGGCGCGACCTCCTCCGTCCAGGCCACCGCCAAGGCACTGGTCAGCCTGCGGGTGCCGCCGGGCACCGACACCGCCGCCGCGCAGGACACGCTGGTCGCCCACCTGGAGGCCCAGGTGCCGTTCGGCGCGCAGCTCCGGATCGAGCGGCAGGGCAACGGCGCGCCGTTCAGCGCGGACACCTCCGGCCCGGCGTACGAGGCGATGGGCGAAGCGATGGCCGAGGCCTTCGGCACCGCGATGGTCGCCTCCGGCGAGGGCGGGTCGATCCCGCTCTGCAACACGCTGCGTTCGCTCTACCCGCAGGCCGAGATCGTGCTGATCGGCGTCGAGGAGCCGACCACGCAGATCCACGCGGTCAATGAGAGCGTCGACCCGCTGGAGCTGGAGCGGATGGCGCTGACCGAGGCGCTCTTCCTGCGCCGCTACGCGGAGCTGCGCAAGGCCTGAGGCCGCCCGGCGGTCACACCGGCACCCGCTCGCGCTCGCGCTCGCCCGGGCGGGTGCCGCCCCGCCTCCCCAGCCGTGCGGCGGCGTGCACCAGCGCGTAGCCGACGGCGCCGACCGCGAGGCCCGCGCCGGCCCCGAAGCAGAACTCCGGGATCAGGTTCCGTCGCAGCGGCGTGAGCCGGTGCACCACTCCGGCCGCCGTCGCCGCGCCCAGCGCCGCGACGGCGGCCCGCCGCACCCCCGCGGGGAGCGCCACCGCCGGCCGGACCGGCTCCACCGCCCGGGCCGCCCGCACCAGGTGCCCGGCCAGGGCGGCCAGCGCAAGCGCGGAACTGCCGTACTGCAGCACGGTGTACAGCGGCAGCCCGGCGACCGTCCGGTCCAGCACGGGCAGCAGCGCGACACCCAGCCGGCCCTCGTGGGTGAAGGCGTCCCAGCCGACGTGGGTGGCCGCGCCCAGCGCCGCCGAACCGGCGAACCACGCCGCGTCCGCGACGCCGCCCGCCCTCGTGGCACCGCCCCGCCGGACCGTCAGTGCCTCGGCCGCGCCCGCCCAACGGTCGGGCAGCAACCCCACCAGCGGCCCGCGCACCAGCCCGTGCCAGCCGGCCACCAGCACGCCCGCGATCGCCACGTCCACCGTCGGCACCGCCCACCAACGGTGGGTCAGCCCGCCCTGCCCGTAGACGCCGGGCAGCAGCGACTCCGCGAAGAACGGCACATCGGGCGCCATCGACCCGGCGACCAGCGCCGAGGCGACCAGCGGCCCGCGCGCCCCCGCCGCGCGCAGCAGGGGCAGGACGGCGGCCGGATGGCTCAAGGTGAACGGCATGCCCCCATCCTGCCGTCACCGGTCCACCGGTACGGCATGCCCCTGCGTCCCCCGGCCCACTGCATCCCCCGGCTGCCGCGCCGCACCAGCCCGAGGCCACCGCGCCGGACCGGCCCTGACGCACCGGGCCCGCACCACGACCGCGTCCGCCGCACCTGCCGCACCTGCCACACCTGCCACACCGCGGATGTGGGCCGCGCCTGCCAGAGCACCGACCGCACCGACCCCTGGCCGCGCCAACCCCTGGCCGCACCGGCTCCCGGCCGCACCGCTACGCCGCGTCGGCCGCTCTCGCCAGGCCCAGCGCGGCCCGCCGCCCGGCCTCCAGGTACCGCAGCTCGCCGCTGCGCCGGGCGTCGAGCGCGGCGGCGAGGCGGCGGTAGCGGCCCGGCGGCAGCAGGCCGGCGGCCTCCTCCAGGCTGACGAAGCGCCAGCCGCGCAGCTCCTCCTGCGGGAGCAGCAGGCCCTGGCGGGCGTCGGCGTCCAGCAGCCCGCCGTCGTAGACCAGCCGCAGGCCGCCGCGGCGCGGGCCGGTGCGCGGTTCCCAGTCGACCGCGAGCAGGCGCAGCGCGGCCGGGTCGAGGCGCAGCCCCAGCTCCTCGGCGGTCTCCCGCAGGGCGGCGTCGGTCGGCGCCTCGCCGCGCTCGACCACGCCGCCGGGGAACTCCCAGTCCGGCTTGTAGACCGGGTCGACCAGCAGCACCCGGTCCTGTTCGTCGAAGAAGAGGACGGCGGAGGCCACGGTGTCGCCGGTCGGGTCGGGGGTCTGCACGATCGGGCAGCGGGCGGAGCCGTCCCGGACGAGCTGGGCGAGCCGCGCGGCGGTCTCGCGCGGGGTCAGGGTGCTGGTGTCGACCAGCCGTGCGTCGCGGCCGAGCCAGCGGCGGGCGGCCAGGTAGCGGGGCACGTGCTCCAGGCACCACTGCCGGATCCGCGCGCTGTGCTCCGGATCGCCGGGGACCTCCTCACGCCGGGATATCCGCTCTCGCAGGATCGTTTCTTCAGGATCCAGCACGAGGTGGTGCACCGTGATGCCGTTCGAGGCGAGCGCACCGAAGATCTCGTCCCGGTACTCCTCCCGCAGCAGCGTCATCGGGACGACCAACGGACCCGGCACCTCGCCGAGCAGTGCGGCCGCCGTCTCGGGGACGAGCCGGCGCCAGGCCGGCAGGTCCTGGAAGTCCGACACCGTCGCGAGCCGGTCGGCCGGCAGCATCCCGCGCAGCCCGAACCCGATCAGTTCCGGGTCGAACAGCATGCTGCCGGGCAGCAGTTCCACCAACTCACGACAGGCACTCGTCTTGCCCGCGCCGAACGTTCCATTGACCCAGACGATCACAACGTCCCCTGCCCCTCGACTTCCCCCGGTACCGTTCGCACCGGGCGGCGCCCCCGTCAGTCGAACCAGCGCCACCCGAGGTGGTACCCCCGCCGCGCCGGTCCCCATACCTCGGAACCGGGCCCTCCCGCCGAACTCTGCCCTGCCCCGTGACAGGGGCATGTGCCCAGGCCAGGCGGCTTACCCTACCCGCCGCGCACCCGCGCGACCGCCGGTCCGCACGCCCCCGATCACCGGCGTTCACCCGCTCTGTACGCGCCCCCTCTGCGCCCCAGGCGCCCCCTCCGTACCCGACCCCTCCGCGCAGGAAGTCGGCCCGTCCGACTTCCTGCGCACCGCCCACTCCGAACCCTCACACCGAACGCCCGGACCGGCTGGGAGACGATGCGCCTCCCGGTCGGCCCGGGCGTGGTGGCACCGGCGTGCGCAGACCTCAGGGCCTGCCCATGTGGGTGGGGTAGTAGCCGCTGCTGATGCCGGAAATGCGGATGTCGGTACCCGGCCGGGCGGCCTCCACGTACTGGTTGTTGCCCAGGTAGATCGCCACGTGCTGGATGCCCCGGGCGGTACCGTCGGTCGACCAGAAGAGCAGGTCGCCGCGCCGGAGCTCGCCGGCACGGACCGGCGTGGTCGCCGCGTACTGGTCGTTGGCCACCCGAGGCAGGGCGATCCCGCCGCTCCGGAAGGCCTGCTGGACCAGGCCCGAGCAGTCGTAGCCGTCCGGCCCGTTGCCGGCCGTGACGAACGGCTTGCCGAGCTGGGCGAGCGCGAACTGCACGGCGGTCTCGACGTCCCCGTCCGCCGCCGGCGCCGCCGAGTCCGTGGACGCCCCCGACGAGGAGCCCGAGCCCGAGGACGACCCGCCGCCGGTCCGGTCGAGGTAGACGTCGTAGTGCGTGGTCCAGCGCCACTCGCCCTTGCTGTTCTTGAACCAGTACCGCGAGCCGTCCCACCCCTGCTTGATCCCACCGGACGCGGAGGACGAGGTCGAGGAGCCCGAGCCCGAGGACGACCCGCCCCCCGTACGAGCCTGGTAGATGTCGTAGTGCGTCGTCCAGCGCCACTGACCCTGGCTGTTCTTGAACCAGTACCGCGAGCCGTCCCACCCCTGCTTGATCCCACCGGACGCGGAGGACGAGGTCGAGGA
>NZ_JBVJCO010000033.1:60651-103562 GCF_055588525.1 Kitasatospora sp. NPDC041988 | reverse complement strand
ATGGCCAGGCCCAGGTCGGCCCGGGCGAGGGCGGCCGCGTCGTTGACGCCGTCGCCGACCATGGCCACGACCCGGCCCTCGGCCTGGAGGCGCTGCACGATGGCGACCTTCTCCTCCGGCAGTACCCCGGCGATCACGTCCGCCGGCTTGATGCCGACCTCGGCCGCCACGGCCCGGGCCACGGCGGCGTTGTCGCCGGTGAGCAGCATCGGGGTGAGCCCAAGGGCGCGCAGCTCGGCGACGGCCTCGGCACTGGTGGGCTTGACGGCGTCGGCGACCTCCAGCACGGCCCGCGCCTCGCCGTCCCAGCCGACGGTGACGACCGTGCGGCCGGCGGCCTCGGCGTCCGCCATGGCCCGGGCCAGCGCCGGCGGGAGCGGCTGCGCGCGGTCGGCCAGCAGGGCGGCGCGGCCGGCGACCACGGTGCGGCCCTCGACGCTGCCCCGGACGCCGAGGCCGGGGAGGTTCTCGAAGCCCTCCACGCCGGGCAGTTCGCCCGTCCGGTCGGCGGCAGCGGTGGCGATCGCGGTGGCGATCGGGTGTTCGGAGGCGTGCTCGACCGCGCCGGCCAGGCGCAGCGCCTCGGTCTCGGTGACGCCCTCGGCGGTGTGGACGGCGAGCAGGGTCATCCGGCCGGTGGTGACGGTGCCGGTCTTGTCCAGCACGATGGTGTCCACCTTGCGGGTGGTCTCCAGCACCTCCGGGCCCTTGATCAGGATGCCGAGCTGGGCGCCGCGTCCGGTGCCGACCATCAGGGCGGTCGGGGTGGCCAGGCCGAGCGCGCACGGGCAGGCGATGATCAGCACGGCGACGGCGGCGGTGAACGCCTCGGTGGGGCTGTCGGAGACCAGCAGCCAACCGACCAGGGTGCCGAGCGCGATCAGGATGACCACCGGCACGAAGACGGCGGAGATCCGGTCGGCCAGGCGCTGGGCGGCGGCCTTGCCGTTCTGCGCCTCCTCGACCAGCTGGGCCATCCGGGCGAGCTTGGTGTCGGCGCCGACCCGGGTGGCCTCGACCACCAGCCGGCCGCCGGCGTTCACGGTGGCACCGGTGACGGCGTCGCCGACCGCGACCTCGGCCGGTACGGACTCGCCGGTCAGCATCGAGGCGTCCACGGCCGAGGCGCCCTCGACGACCACGCCGTCGGTGGCGATCTTCTCGCCCGGGCGGACCACGAAGCGCATCCCGACGGTCAGCCGGTCCACCGGCAGCCGGAGCTCCCGTCCGCTTCCGTCGTCCTGGAGGACGGAGACGTCCTTGGCGCCGAGGTCGAGCAGGGCGTGCAGGGCGGCGCCGGCCCGTCGCTTGGAGCGTGCCTCCAGGTAGCGGCCGAGCAGGATCAGCACGGTGACGGCGGCGGCCGTCTCCAGGTACAGGGTGGACGAGGCGTCGGTGGCGCCGACCGAGAGCGAGAACGAGTGCCGCATCCCGGCCATGCCCGCGTCGCCCCAGAACAGGGCCCAGAACGACCAGCCGAAGGCGGCCAGGGTGCCGAGGGAGACCAGGGTGTCCATGGTCGCGGCGCCGTGCTTGAGGTTGGTCCAGGCGGCGCGGTGGAACGGCAGCCCGCCGTGGACGACGACCGGGCCGGTGAGCGCGAAGGCCAGCCACTGCCAGTTGGTGAACTGCATCGACGGGATCATCGACAGCATGACCACCGGGACGCTGAGCACGGCGCTGACCAGCAGGCGGTCCAGCAGGGGGTCGGCCGGTGGCTGTTCGGACGCCGCGTCGGCGCCGGCCGCTGCCGCGGCCTCGGGGGCGGCGGCCGGCGGCGGGGGGAGTTCGGCGGTGTAGCCGGTGTGCTCGACGGTGGCGATCAGGTCGGCCACGCTGACCCCGGGCCCGAAGTCGACGCGGGCCTTCTCGGTGGCGTAGTTGACGGTGGCCTCGACGCCGTCCATCCGGTTGAGCTTCTTCTCGATCCGGGCGGCGCAGGACGCGCAGGTCATGCCGCCGATGGACAGCTCGACGCGCTCCCGTAGGGCTGTCACGCCCGGGGTGGAGGTGCTCATGCTGATCAGCTCCTAGGTCAGAGCGTACGGCGGGGGCGCGCGGTACGGGCCCCCGCCGTGGGGTCCGTCTTCGAGGGCTGGGGGCTCAGACGGACCGGCCGACCAGCTCGTAGCCGGCCTCGTCGACGGCCGCTCGGACCTGCTCGTCGTCCAGCTCGGCCGTCGCGAAGACCGTCACGGTGCCGGCCTTGGCGTCGGCCGCCACCTCGGTGACCCCGGTCAGCGCGGAGAGCTCCTTGCTGACCGAGCTCTCGCAGTGTCCGCAGCTCATGCCGGTCACGGTGTAGGTGATGGTGCTGGACATCGGGGCCTCCGGGAGGTCTGTGCCGCCGCGGGCACGTGCCCGGGCCGCTCTTTTGATAACACCATACCCCTGCGGGGTATTTCGCAGGGAAGGGGGTGATGTGGCGTGGATCGCATCCGGCCGCCGGCGACGCGGACGCGGTCCGAGAGCAGAGCGTATGCGCCTGAACACGCTGCGCCCGAATCCGCGCCGGGCGGCGGGCGGATTCGGGCGCGGTGCGGACCTGCGCGGTGGCTCGGGCGGGGGCGGCAGGGAACTGGGCCGGGATCGTGGCGCGCTCGCGGCGGACCAGCAGTCGCAGCCAGAGCAGGCCGCCGAGCGAGACCACGACCAGCCCCATGGTGTCGTAGAGCGTGTAGAGGTGGACCTGCTCGCCGGTCGGGTCCGGCAGCTAGCCGAGGTCGAACAGGGCGCGCTGCCAGTCGCTGGTGGTGGTCCTCGCGACCAGCCGGACCGCGATGCCGCCCGTCGAGTCCCAGGGCGCGTGCAGGAGCGCGACGCCGAGATAGGTGAGCGCGACCGGAAGGGTGAAGCGGAAGTGGCCGCCGCGCCGCTCGCGGAAGAGCACCCCGCCGAGGATCGCCGTCCACAGGATGTGGCCGACCGACGTCAGTACGCCGCGCCGGATCTCCGTCTCCACCAGGTTCTCGAGCGAGAGGCCCCGGATGCTGAGCGCCGCGTTGAACGCGTAGCCGCTTTGGTCGCACTGTATGACAAATCAGTCATTTCGGTACCGATTGGCCCAGTACGGGGAGGACGGGTCGGGCCGGCTCCGGGGTGCGGGGGTGAGGTGGCTGATCGTCCGTTATGTTCGATATGTGTTCCCGATCCGCCGAGCCCAGTCGCCCGCGGTCCCGACGGCCGCGGGACTGTCGCCGGGCCGGCGGCGCGGCGCGCTGCTCGCCGCCGACCTCCAGGACGTGCCGCTCTGGCGCCGGGCCGCCCCGGCGCTGATCGCGATCGTGCTGGTCGGGCTCGCGGACCTGCTCTCCGGCAGGGATCGCTACCTCGCGCCGCTGATGACGGTCGTCCCCACCATCGCCGCACTCACCCTGCGGCCGGTCGAACTGCTGCTGGTCTGCCTGCTCGGCCTCTTCGCCGTGTTCGGCCTCAGCCACTACGACCAGGTCGACAACGTCAACGACGAGCGCTTCCTCTACGGCGCGATGGTCAGCTACCTGCTGCTCACCGTGTTCTCCGCCTGGGTCGCCCACCTCAGGATGCGGCGCGCCGCGGCCTTCGCGGCCGTCAGCTCCGTCGCCGAGGCCGCCCAACGGGCGCTGCTGCGGCTGCCCGGCCCCGTCGTCGGACCGCTGCACCTCGCGGTGCGGTACGTCTCCGCCGCCGACGCCTCGCGGATCGGCGGGGACCTCTACTCCGTCCTGGACACCCCGCACGGCACCCGGGTGGCGGTCGGGGACGTCCGGGGCAAGGGCCTGGGCGCCGTACAGACCGCGGCCGTGGTGCTCGGCGCCTTCCGCGAGGCCGCGTACGACGAGGCCGGGCTGCGCGGGGTGGCCGCCCGGATCGAGGCCAGCGTCGAGCGGCACGCGCCGGACGGGGAGTTCACCACCGCCCTGTTCGCCGAGTTCCGCACGCCCGGCGTGATGGAGCTGCTCCAGTACGGGCACGTCCCGCCGATCCGGGTGGACCCGGACGGCAGGGTGCACGTCCTCGACGCGCCCGATCCGTGGGTGCCGCTCGGCCTCGGCCGGCTGGCCGCCGGCGAGCCGACCAGCTGGGACCAGCCGTTCGGCCAGGACGACGTGCTGGTGCTCTGCACCGACGGCGTGATCGAGGCCAAACACCGCCGGAACGGCGAGTTCTACCCGCTGGCGGAGCGGGTCGGCCCGCTGGTGCGGGGCGCGGCCCGCTCCTCGGCGGAGCTGGAGGCGGCCGTCGGCCGGGTCTACGCCGACCTGCTGGAGCACACCGGCGGGGAGCTGCGGGACGACGCCCTGCTGCTCCTGATCACCCGGACCGATCAGGTCTGAGCCGCGGTGACCTCGGCGAGGGCGCGGAAGACCAGGGCCGTCGAGGTCGCGCCCGGATCCTGGTGGCCGACGCTGCGCGGGCCCAGGTAGGAGGCGCGGCCCTTGCGGGCCTGGAGCGGCACGGTGTCCAGCGCGCCCTGCTCGGCCGCGTCCGCGGCCGCGCCGGCCGCCCGCGGCAGGCCGGCGCCCGCCGCCACCGCGGCCCGGTAGGCGGCCAGGGCCGGGGTCCAGGCGTCCACGATGGTCTTGTCGCCCGGCTCGGCCTTGCCGAGGTCCCGGACCGCCTGGAGGCCGGCCGCCAGCGCGTCGCCGAACGCGGCCGGTCCGGCCGGGGCGGGCAGGGCGGAGCCGAGGGCGCGGAAGGCCTTCCCGTACAGCGGGCCGGAGGCGCCGCCGACCTTGGAGATCAGCGTCGTGCCGGCCTTGGTCAGCACCGCCCCCGGGCCCGTCGGGTCGAGGCCGTCCAGTGCGGCCAGCACGGCGGTGAAACCGCGCTGCAGATTGCTGCCGTGGTCGCCGTCGCCGATCGCGGAGTCCAACTCGGTGAGCCGCTGCTGCTCCTTCTCGACGGCGGCGGCGATCGCGCGTACCCAGGCTTCGGCGAGCGGGGTGTCGACGTCCATGTCCGTCCCTCTTCTCAGGCCCGCTTGAGGGCGGGGGTGTCCACCGGGGCGTCCCACAGCTCCAGCAGCTCGGCGTCGGCCTTCGCCAGGGTGAGCGAGAACCCCGCCATGTCCAGGCTGGTGACGTAGTTGCCGACCAGGTTGCGGGCCACCGTGATGCCGCGCTCGGCCAGCCGCGCGGCCACCTCGCCGAAGACGATGTAGAGCTCCAGCAGCGGGGTGCCGCCGAGACCGTTCACCAGGGCGATCACCTCGTCGCCGGCGGTCAGGTGGTGGTCGGTGAGGATCGTCTCCACCACCTCGGCGGCCAGCTCGCGGGCGGGGCGCAGCTTCTCGCGGCGGCGGCCGGGCTCGCCGTGGATGCCGACGCCGACCTCGATCTCGTCCTCCGGCAGGTCGAAGCCGGGCTTGCCGGCCGCCGGGACGGTCGCGGCGGTCAGCGCGATCGCGAACGAACGGGAGGCGGCGTTCACCCGCTCGCCCATCGCGGCCACGTCGTCCAGCGTGGCGCCGCGCTCGGCCAGCGCGCCGGCGATCTTCTCCACCAGTACGGTCGCGCCGGTGCCGCGGCGGCCGGCCGTCCACGTCGAGTCCTCGACCGCAACGTCGTCGTCGACCAGCACGGTGCGGACCTCCAGGCCCTCCTCGGCGGCGAGTTCGGCGGCCAGCTCGAAGTTCATCACGTCACCGGTGTAGTTCTTCACCACGAAGACCACGCCCGCGCCGGAGTCCACGGCCTTGGCGGCGGCCAGCATCTGGTCCGGTACGGGGGAGGTGAAGATCTCGCCCGGGCAGGCGGCGTCCAGCATGCCCCGGCCGACGAAGCCGCCGTGCAGCGGCTCGTGGCCGGACCCGCCGCCGGAGACCAGCGCGACCTTCGATGCCGGTGGACGGAGGGCCCGGGTGATCACCCGGTTCGCGAGGTCCACCGTCAACTCCGGGTGGGCGGCGGCGAATCCGGCCAGTGCGTCCTCCAGGACGCTCTCCGGGGTGTTGATCAGCTTCTTCAAGACGCTTCGCTCCCTCGGCAGACGATGCTGACCCGACGCTACGCCGCACGGGGGGTGGTGGCACAAGGTGGCGCGCCCTTGGATGCGGCGCGGCGGGGGCGGGGCGACACGGGTGCCCGTCACTCGTGCGGAGCAGCGGGGCGGCCGTAGGGTCGGCGGTATGAGCGACTACGTGGGCATCGTCCTGGTCTCGCACAGCGCGCAGCTGGCCGCCGGGCTGAAGCAGCTGTTGAGGGAACTCGCCTCGGACGCGGTGCGGGTGGTGGTGGCGGCCGGCACCGAGGAGGGCGGGCTCGGCACCAGCTACGACCTGATCGCCCGGGCCGTCACGGAGGCGGACGGCGGGGCGGGCGTGGTGGTGCTGCCGGACCTCGGCAGCTCGGTGCTGACCGCCGTCACGGTGCTGGAGGACGAGCCGCGGCCCGGGGTGGTGCTGGTGGACGCGCCGTTCGTGGAGGGCGCGGTCTCGGCGGCGGTGACCGCCTCCACCGGGGCGGCGCTGGCCGAGGTGGTGGCGGCGGCCGAGGAGGCGCGGGCCTTCCGCAAACTGTGAGGGGCCGCGAGCCGTGGCCGCTACTTGGCGTCGGCGTAGCAGTCCACCACGGCGGTGCTGAGCGGGAAGCGGACCGGGGTGTCCCCGAAGACCAGCTGCCGGGCCTCGTCGGCGGAGGCGGTGACGGCGGCGGCCACCTCGTCGGCCAGGTTGGCAGGGGTGTGCACGATCACCTCGTCGTGCTGGAAGAAGACCAGGTGCGGCCGGTCGGCCGGATCGGCCACCGGCAGGGCGCCGAGCCGGCGGCGCAGCGCGGCGAGGAGGGCGAGCGCCCAGTCGGCGGCGCTGGCCTGGATCACGAAGTTGCGGGTGAAGCGGCCCCGGGCGCGGGCCGAGCGGCCGCCGGCGTCCCCGGCCGTCTCCGGGGCCTCGGTGAGGTCGAGCCAGTCGGCGGAGGGCGGCGGGCAGACCCGGCCCAGCCGGGAGGCGACCACGCCACCGTCCTCGCCGGTGCGGGCGGCCGCCTCGACGTAGCCCATGGCGGCCGGGTAGCGGCGGCGCAGGGTGGCGAGCAGCGGGCCGATGTCGCCGCTGGTCTGCCCGTACATGGCGCCGAGCAGGCCGAGCTTGGCCTTGTCGCGGTCCCCCTGGAAGGCGGAGGCGGCCAGCGCCTCGTAGAGGTCGCCGCCGGCGGCGGTGCGGGCCAGGCCGGCGTCCTGGGAGAGGGCGGCGAGGACGCGCGGCTCCAGTTGGGCGGCGTCGGCGACGACCAGCAGCCAGCCCGGGTCGGCGACCACGGCGCGGCGCAGGATGCGCGGGATCTGCAGGGCTCCGCCGCCCCGGCTGGCCCAGCGGCCGGAGACCACGCCGCCGACCACGTACTCGGGGCGGAACCGGCCGCCGCGGGCCCAGGCGTCCTGCCAGGCCCAGCCGTGCGCGGCGTGGATCCGGGCGAGCTCCTTGTAGCGGACCATCAGCTTCGCGGCCGGGTGGTCGACCGCCTTCAGCTCCCAGGACCGGGTGGAGCCGAGCTGGATGCCGCGGTCGGCGAACGCGCGCAGCACCTGGCTGTGCGAGTCGGGGTTGAAGGGGCGGCCGCCGAGGGCCTGTTGGAGTTCGGCGGCCAGCTCGGCGAGCAGCTTGGGCCGGCTGCCGGGGACGGTGGGGCGGGGGCCGAGCAGCTCGGTGAGCAGCCGGTCGTGGACGTCGGCGCGCCACGGCAGGCCGTCGTACGCCATCTCGGCGGCGACCAGCGCGCCGGCCGACTCGGCGGCGGCCAGCAGCCGGAACCGGGAGCGCGCGCCCGGGTCGGTGATCGCGGCCAGCCGGCGCTGCTGCTCGGCGTGGACGGCGACGACGGCAGCCAGCGGGTCGGCGCCGGGCGGCAGCTGCAGCCGGTCGGGGGCGAACAGGGTGTCCTGTCCGTCGTCGTACTCGGCGGAGCCGGGCTCGGGCAGGTCGGCCGGGACGGGCAGGCCGCGGAGCCGGGCCCAGGCGGCGCCGAGCGAGCGCGGCGCGCCGAACCGGCCCTCGTGGGCCAGCAGGAGCGCCTCGACCAGCCGCAGGTCGTGGCAGCGGGCGAGCCGGTCGGGCAGCCGGGGGAGCAGCGGGGCGTAGGCGCTGTCGGTGGCGGCCCAGACCCAGCGCACGGTGCCGGCCCGCTCGGCGGCGGCGACGGCGGTGGCGAGGTCGGGGGCGGCGGTGGGCGGGCCGACCGGGGCGCCGGCGTCGTCGAGGGGCTGGAGCCGGCCGCCGGGGCCGTGCGGGTCGGGGACGAGGGCGATCCGGGGTGCCATGGGGGCTCCTCCTCTCGGGCGGACGGGCAGGAACCTCGACGGTAGCCGGTGGGTACGACAATGCCGTCCGGACGGCGCGCGCGCCGGGTGGTGCGCCGCTGCCCGGGCGGTGCGCCGCCGACCGGCCGGGGGCCGTAGGCAGCGCCGGTGACACCGCGTAGGGTCGTCGAAATGACCGAGAATCCCTTCTTCGAGGCCAGCACCCTGGTCTACGAACTGCCGCCCTTCGCCGAGATCCGGGAAGAGCACTACCTGCCCGCCTTCGAGCGCGGGATGGCGGACCAGCTCGCCGAGATCGCCGTGATCACGGCCGATCCGGCGTCGCCGACCTTCGACAACACGGTGGCCGCGCTGGAGCACTCGGGGGCGCTGCTGCGGCGGGTCCGGGCCGTCTTCGACAACCAGTCCTCCGCGGACACCTCGCCGCTGGTGGACCAGGTGGACGCCGAGACCAGCCCGAAGCTGGCGGCGCACGCCGACGCGATCCTCCTGGACGCCGCGCTGTTCGCCCGGATCGAGGACCTCTACGGGCGGCGTGCGGGGCTGGAGCTGGACGCGGAGTCGCTGCGGCTGCTGGAGCGGTGGCACACCGCTTTCGTCCGGGCCGGTGCCCGGCTGGGCGCCGCCGAGCAGCAGCGGCTGCGCGGTCTGAACGCCGAACTGGCCACCGCTTCGTCGGAGTTCCGGCAGAACGTGGCGGCCGACTCGAAGGCCCGTGCGCTGGTGCTGGACTCCGCCGAGCAGCTGGCCGGGCTCTCGGCGGACGCGATCGCCGCCGCCGCCGAGAATGGCCGGGCGCTCGGGCACGACGGCAAGTACGTGCTCAGCCTGAAGAACTTCTCCAACCAGTCCGAGCTGGCCTTCCTCACCGACCGCTCGGTGCGCGAGCGCCTGCTGGCGGCCTCGCTGGGCCGCGCGATCGGGACCAACGGCCCGCTGGCGATCCGGATGGCCGCGCTGCGCGCCGAGCGGGCCCGGCTGCTCGGGTACGACACGCACGCCGCGTACGTGGTGGCGGACGAGACGGCGGGCAGCGTCGGGGCGGTGGACGGGCTGCTGGCCCGGCTGGTGCCGCCGGCGGTGGCCAACGCCCGCCGGGAGGCGGAGGAGCTGGCCAAGCTGGCCGCCGCCGACGGGATCGAGGAGATCGCCGCGCACGACTGGGCGTACTACTCGGAGCAGGTCCGGCAGGCCTCGTACCAGGTGGACGCGGCGGCGCTGCGCCCCTACTTCGAGCTGGAGCGGGTGCTGCGGGACGGCGTCTTCTTCGCCGCCAACCTGGCGTACGGGGTGACCTTCACCGAGCGGCCGGACCTCGTCGCGTACCACCCGGACGTGCGGGTCTTCGAGGTGTTCGAGGAGGACGGCGGCTCGCTGGGCCTCTTCCTCGGGGACTTCCACGCCCGCGCGTCCAAGCGCGGCGGGGCCTGGATGGACGAGCTGGTCACCCAGTCGCGGCTGCTGGGGAAGCGGCCGGTGGTGTTCAACAACCTGAACGTCGCCAAGCCGCCGGCCGGGGAGCCGGTGCTGCTCTCCTGGGACGAGGTCCGCACGCTGTTCCACGAGTTCGGGCACGCGCTGCACGGGCTCTTCTCGGACGTCCGCTACCCGTACTTCGCGGGCACCGCCGTGCCGCGGGACTTCGTCGAGTTCCCCTCGCAGGTCAACGAGATGTGGATGGTCCGGCCGGAGGTGCTGGCCAACTACGCCAAGCACCAGGTGACGGGTGAGCCGCTGCCGGCCGAGCTGGTCGAGCGGATGGCCGCGGCCGAGGGCTTCGGGCAGGGCTTCCGCACCGTCGAGTACCTGGCGGCGACCCTGCTGGACTGGGCCTGGCACACCCTGCCGGCGGGCCAGGAGGTCGCGGACGCCGAGGAGTTCGAGGCGGCGGCGCTGGCCAAGGCCGGTGTGGCGGTGGCGGCGATCCCGCCGCGCTACCGGACGGCGTACTTCTCGCACATCTTCTCCGGCGGCTACAGCGCGGGCTACTACGCGTACATCTGGTCGGAGGTGCTGGACGCCGAGACGGTGCAGTGGTTCGAGGGCAACGGCCGGAGCGTGCGGGAGAGCGGCGAGGTGTTCCGCCGCGAGCTGCTGTCGCGCGGGGACAGCCGGGACGCGCTGGACTCCTTCCGCGCGGTGGTCGGGCGCGACC
Organism: Kitasatospora sp. NPDC041988; assembly: GCF_055588525.1. Classification (NCBI taxonomy): domain Bacteria; kingdom Bacillati; phylum Actinomycetota; class Actinomycetes; order Kitasatosporales; family Streptomycetaceae; genus Kitasatospora; species Kitasatospora sp. NPDC041988. The sequence continues at coordinate 93,169 of NZ_JBVJCO010000033.1, read as the reverse complement.
CGCAGACCGGCCCGCTGCTGGCGCGCCGCGGTCTGGCGTAGTGCGGTCGGAGGGTGGCCCGCGCACGGCGGGCCACCCAAGTCCTAGCGGGGCACGACGGTGACGGTGACCGGGGTGCCCGGGAGGGTGCGCGGGAGGCGGATCCGGGCGGTGCCGGCCCGGTCGCCGGCCGGCTGGTCGAGGTCGACCCGGGCGCCGGACGGGGTGACGGTGATCCGTACGCCGGTGGGGAAAGCGGCTGCGGGCAGGGCCAGTTCGGTGGTGTGGCCGGTGCCGTCGGCGGTCCAGCGGACGGTGTGGCCGGCGGCCGTCGTGGTGGTGGCCGGGTCCGTCCCGGCGACCGCCGTCGGGTAGGGGCCGAAGACCGGTTCGTCGCCGGGTGCGGGGCGGCCGGCCGGGTCGAGCGCGCAGTAGCCGCCATTGCCCCGGCACCAGTACCACATCGCCCAGCCGGCGGCGAAGCCGTCCATGGCCGCGACCTGCCGGCGGACCAGCCGGGTGTTGCCCGGCCTGCGGGAGTCGGGCGGCCCCCACTCGCCGACCAGGACCGGCAGCCGGTGGGCGGCCGGGTAGGCGGTGACCGCGGCGGTGTACCGCTCGACGAAGCCGCCGTTCTCGTCCCAGTCGGCGCCGGACTCGACCGCGGTGTCGTAGAAGTGCGGCGCGTAGCCTAGCCGGGGGCCGCCCTGGCGCGGGTCGGTGAAGCCGGGCAGTCGGGTGGGCACGCCCTGGCCGACCAGGACGGTCGGTTCGACGAACAGCCAGGCGCGGGTGTCCGCTTGGCGCACGGCCCGGATCAGCCGGCGGTACATGTCGGCGAGCCGGCCCTGTTCGAGGGCTGCGGAGGCGGCGGCGAGCACCGCCGGGTCGGTCGGGTCGCCGTCCACCGGGCCGAACGGCTCGTTGAACAGGTCGTAGCCCAACAGGGAGCGGTGGCCGCGTAGTTCGCGGGCCAGCCGGGTGTAGAAGTCGGCCTGCCAGGCGCGCAGGTCGGGGTCGTCGTAGAGGTGGCGGAAGGCGGCCTGGACGGCGGGCTGAAAGTAGCCGGCGAACCAGTCGTCCGGGTCCGGGGTGAACGGCAGGCCGTCGTCGCGGGTGGCCCAGAGCGGGATGCCGCGGTCGCCGCCGCCGAACTTCGGCCCGTAGACGTCCTGGTGGAAGTCGACCAGGGCCAGTACGCCGTACCGGTCGGCCCAGCCGAGCAGCCGGTGCAGGCGGGCCAGCTCGCTCCGGTCGAGGCGGCCGCGTTCGGGCTCCAGCCTGGTCCAGGAGACGGCCACCCGGATCAGCGTGAAGCCCTGCTCCGCCAGGGACTTGACGTCCTGCTCGGTGGCCTCGGCGTACTTGTCGAGGTTGAAGCCGCGCAGCTGGAGCCGGCGGCCGGAGGCGTCGGTGAGGCTGGTGCGGCCGTCCGGGGCGGTGGCCGTCCCGGTGGGGAACTCCGCTCGGTGCGGTGTCGCGCGGGCCGCGGCCGGGGTGGCGGCGAGCGGCGTGGTGAGGACGGTGGTGGCGGCGAGCAGGAGGGCAACGGCGGTGCGGCGCAGGCGCATCGGGACCTCACAGGATCTCGCGGGCCGAGGCTCGCGGGCCGGGGGTGGGGCCCGATGATGCCCGGATCGCCGTGTACTGCACAAGAGTTCGGGCCGGGTTCGGCGTCTGCCGGCGCGGGGATCAGGCCGTCGGCGGCTCGGCGGCCGGGGTGGGAAGGACGGCGGTGGGCAGGTCGGCGGCGGCCGCGAGACGGCCCCAGAGCAGGTCGGCGAGCGCCTGGACCATCCGGGTGCGCGAGCAGGGTCTCGACTCCAGCCACCAGTCACCGGCCGCCAGCACCATGCCGGTGATGCCGCGGCCCCAGGCCTCGGCGAGGAGTTCGCGGTCGGCGCCGAGGTCGACCTGGCTCTCGACGGCCCGGGTGATCTCCTCCGCGATCTGCCGCAGCGCCGGGGCGAGCGCGTGGCCGACGCCGCTCGGGTCTCCGGGCTCGGGGTGGGTGAGGAGCCGGTAGACCTGCGGGCGGGCCTCGATCCCGGCCAGGTAGGTGTCCAGTACGTGCTCGACCCGGTCGCGGCGCTCCAGCGGCTCGCTGAGCGCGGCCCGGACGGCGGCCAGCAGGCCGCCGGTGTGGCGCTCGGTCAGCGCCCGGATCAGGCCGTTCCGGTCGCCGAAGTGGCGGTACAGGATCGGCTTGGTGATCCCGGCCTCGGCGGCGATGGCGTTCATGCTGGCGGTCGGGCCGTCCCGCTGGATCACCCGGTCGGCGGCGTTGAGCAGCTGCTCGCGGCGGGGCTCTGGGGACATGCGCTGCTCCTCGGTCGGGCCGTTGACATCAGTTACCAATCAGTAGCAGACTCCCTCGATGTTACCGGGGGTAACACCCGGCGTGGCCGCGTCGGCAGCAGCCGGCGGCGGGCCGCCTCCCGGCAGCCGGCTCTTCATCGGAGGTATGCATCATGGGCACGTTCTCGCTGGACCCGGGCGCGGACCAGCTCGCCGTACGCGACTGGCTGCACGGCTTCGCCGCCGACGTCATGCGCCCGGCCGCGGCCGAGTGGGACGAGCGGGAGGAGACCCCCTGGCCGGTCATCCAGGAGGCCGCCAAGCTAGGCATCTACTCCCTGGACTTCTACGCCCAGCAGTACTTCGACCCCTCCGGCGTCGGCATCCCGATCGCCATGGAGGAGCTGTTCTGGGGCGACGCCGGCATCGGCCTGTCCATCGTCGGCACCACGCTGGCCGCCGTCGCGGTGCTCGCCAACGGCACCGACGAACAGATCGGCACCTGGGCGCCGCAGATGTTCGGCACCCCGGACGACGTCAAGGTGGCGGCGTTCTGCTCGTCCGAGCCGGACGCCGGCTCCGACGTCTCCGCGCTGCGCACCCGGGCCGTCTACGACGAGGCCACCGACGAGTGGGTGCTGAACGGCACCAAGACCTGGGCCACCAACGGCGGGATCGCCGCCGTCCACGTCGTGGTCGCCACCGTCGACCCGGCGCTCGGCGCGCGCGGGCAGGCCTCCTTCGTGGTGCCGCCGGGCACGCCGGGGCTGAGCCAGGGCCAGAAGTTCAAGAAGCACGGCATCCGCGCCTCGCACACCGCCGAGGTGGTGCTGGACGCCGTCCGGGTGCCCGGCCACTGCCTGCTCGGCGGCAAGGAGAAGCTCGACGAGCGGCTGGCCCGGGCCCGCGAGGGCACCCGGAGCGGGAAGGGCAAGAACGCCGCGATGGCCACCTTCGAGGCCTCCCGCCCGGCCGTCGGTGCGCAGGCGATCGGCATCGCCCGGGCGGCGTACGAGGTGGCGCTCGACTACGCCAAGACCCGGGTGCAGTTCGGCCGGCCGATCATCGACAACCAGGGCGTGGCCTTCCAGCTGGCCGACATGAAGACCCGGGTCGACGCGGCCCGGCTGCTGGTCTGGCGGGCGTCCTGGATGGCGGCCGGCAACCAGCCGTTCACCGCGGCCGAGGGCTCGATGTCCAAGCTCTACGCGGGCGAGACCGCCAAGTGGGTCACCGCGCAGGCGATGCAGATCCTCGGCGGCAACGGGTTCACCCGCGAGTACCCGGTGGAGCGGATGCACCGGGACAGCGCGATCTACTCGATCTTCGAGGGCACCAGCGAGATTCAGCGGCTGGTGATCGCCCGGGCGATCTCCGGGATGCCGATCCGCTGACCGCGGCCGGCGGCGGTCAGGGAGTGTCGGACACGCCCTAACGGGCCGCCCAGAAGGTGAGCCCGGCGGTGAGGGCGCCCACCACCGCGCCGACGATCGTCTGCGCGGTGGTGTGGTCCCGCAGCACCACCCGGGACCAGCCGATCAGGGCCACCGGCGGGGCGAGCACCAGCCACCACGGGCCGAGCGCGATCGCCAGGCAGACCACCGCGCCGCTCGCCACGGCGGTGTGGACGGAGACCTTCCACCAGACGGTGATCACCAGGATCGGCACCAGCGAGGCGAACATCGCCAGCACCATCGCCGTCAGGTCGGACGGCGCGTCCAGCCGGAGCATCACCGCGAAGGCGGTCAGCACGGACCCCATGATGAAGGGGAACACCGTGAGCCGCCGCTGCCGGTGGCCGACGTGCCGGTCCTCCAACGTGCCCTTGCGGATGCCGCGCCGGATGAACAGGGTCGGGATGACGGCGGCGAACAGCGCCGCGAACAGTGCCCAGCCGAGGCCCCGCCAGCCGTAGCGCAGGACGCCGAGCAGCGGCAGCATAGCGATGATCACGTTCTTCGGCTCGACGCCGTCGGTGACCCGGCGGGCCCAGAGGGTGGTGCTCGTCGGCGTGGTCATCGCGGTGGGTGCTCCCGGCGGCTCGGCTGGACCTTCGATCGGATGATCGTAGTGGTCCGTGTGCGAGTGATCAGAACCGTGGCGGGCGGCCCTCCAGGAAGGCGGCGAGGCCCTCGCGCACGTCCGGGGCCTCCCGGGAACGGCGCTCCCAGGGCCGCAGCGCCTCGGCGGCCTCCTCCGGCGGGACGCCCAGCGCGGCCTTGACCGCGCCGATCGTCTGCGGCGAGCGCTGCGTCAGCAGCCGGGCGAACTCCAGGGCGTCGGCATCCAGTTCGGCGGCGGGCAGGACCCGGTCGGCGAGGCCGATCGCCGCGTTGCGCGGGCCCGTCAGCAGCTCGCCGGAGAACAGCAGGAGCTTGGCCCGGGAGGGCCCCACCAGCCTGGCCAGCCGCAGGGTGGGGACGGCCGGGTAGACCACCCCGAGCTTGGCCGGGGTGATGCCCATCCGCGCGTCGTCGGCGACCCACCGAAGGTCGCAGGCGACCGCCAGCTGGCAGCCGCCGCCGACGCAGGCGCCGTGCACCACCGCGATCGTCGGGTGCGGGAAGTCCGCCAGCGCCTCCTCGGCGGCGACGTTGACGGCGTGGTACGCCTCCGCGTGGTCCGGGTCGGCGTAGACCTCGGACAGCTCGGCGATGTCCGCGCCGGCGCTGAAGGTGCCGCCGGCGCCGGTGACCAGCAGGGCGCGGACACCGGGCTGTTCGGCGATCCGGAGCAGGACCTCGGGCAGCGCCTGCCAGATCGCCAGGGTGATGGCGTTGCGGCGGGCCGGCCGGGAGAACTTCAGCACGGCGAGGCCGTCCTCGCCGACGTAGGCGCGGAGGCCGTCGACGTGGGTGGGCAGCGGGGAGCGGTTCCGCGTGAGCAGCGGCTGGTCCATGCGCACCTCCGGAGATCGTGGTGCGGCCACTCTCTCAGGCGGTGCGGGCGAGGCCCCGACGTGGGGCCTCAGACGGGGACCCGGGGCGGGCGGGTGCCGTAGTCGCCGAGGCCGTGCTCGACCAGGTCGAAGGCGCGCTTCGCATTCTCGACGGCCTCCGGCAGCACCTCTGCGGCCCGCTCGCCGGCCATCATCCGGCGCTGGTTATCGCTGGTCAATGCCGCCCGGACACCGAGCAGTTGGGCGGCCGCAGCGTGGGCGAGGACCGGGTCGCCCGCCGGGTCCTCGGCCAGCAGCTCGGCGGCCAGCAGCTCGTTCGCCATGTGGCCGAACGCGGTGGTCGCGCGCAGGGCCAGCGCGGGGGTGCGGTGGATCAGCCGCACCACGTCGACGGTGAACCGGTCGTCGTTGAGGCCGGTGGCCGGGTCGAACTCGGCCAGCGCGGCCAGGAAGTGGGTGCGCAGCGCGGCCACCACCGAGGTGCCGGCGGCGCGGTCGCGCACCACCCGGGCGGGCTCGTCGGTGTGCTGCTCCATCGGTGCCATGACCAGGTCTTCCTTGGACGGGAAGTAGTTGAAGACGGTCATCTTGGAGACCTCGGCGGCGGCGGCGATCTCGGCCACCGACACCTCGTCGAAGCCCCGCTCGGCGAACAGGGCGATTGCGCTGTTCCAGATCCGGCGGCCCGTCTGGCGCTTCTTGCGCTCGCGCAGGCTCAGCCCGTCGGGGGCGGTGGTCTCACTTCGCTTCGCCATGACGCGACTGTACCAGGGCTAAACATGTACCGAGATCAAGCATGTACGAGGTCAGAATGTGTGTCGAGTCAGAAGATTGGTTTGGTCTGAAGATTGGTCGGGATGAAGAATTGACCGAGTCAAAAAACCCTGCCATGGTGGAGCCGTGCCGCCGGGCCGGGCCTTCCCGGTGCGGCTCGGCTCCTGCTCGATCGCCCGAATTCCGCTACCCCCGGGGGGACTTCCGATGGCCGCCACCGTGCCGGCAGCAGCTCTGATGACGGAGCCTCAGCGCAAGCTGGGCATGCTGCTCTGCCTGATCACGATCATCCTGGCCGTGCTCGACATGAACATCGTGTCGGCGGCCACCGTGCCGATCGTCCGGGACCTGGACCCGGTCCACGGCGTCGACCGGCTGCCCTGGCTGGTCAGCGCGTTCGCGCTGGCCGCCACCGCGCTGCTGCCGCTCTACGGCAAGCTCTGCGACCTCTACGGCGCCAAGCGGGTGCTGCTCGCGGCCGTCGGCACCTTCCTGTTCGGGTCGGCGCTCTGCGGGGCGGCGCAGTCGATGGAGCAGCTGATCGCCTTCCGGGCCGTCCAGGGCATCGGCGGCGGCGGGCTGATGAGCGTGACCATGGTGGTGATAGCCCAGCTCAAGGACGCGGAGGAGGAGAAGAAGGGCGGCGGGGGCGGCATCGGAGGCATCGTCGGCGGTGCCGGCATGGCCATCGGCCCGCTGGTCGGCGCGCTCCTCGCCGACCACCTCGACTGGCGCTGGATCTTCTACGTCAACCTGCCGCTCGGCCTGCTCGTCCTGGTCGGCGCCGCCCTCCTGCTCAAGCTCCCGAAGGGGGCCGGCAGCCGCGGCCTGGACTTCCTTGGCGCCACGCTCGCCGCCGCGTTCGCCACCTCGCTGCTGCTGCTGACCGAGTGGGGCGGCAAGGACTACGCCTGGACCTCCCCGCAGATCCTCGCGCTGGCCGTCGCCACGCTGGCCTTCCTCGGCCTGTTCCTCTGGCGGCAGGCCACCGCGGCCGAGCCGGTGCTGCCGCTCTCGCTCTTCCGCGTCCCGGAGATCCGGATCGGCTTCGCGGTCCAGGGCCTGGTCGGCATGGGCCTGATGGGCGCGATCATGTACGTGATGCTGTACCTGCAGGTCGCCCGCGGCGTCGCCGCGACCTCGGCCAGCCTCTACCTGATCCCGATGGCGACCGGCATGACGGTCGTCGGCGTGGTGGTCAACCGGCTGACCGCGCGCGGCCTCCCGGCCAGGACGCTCCTGGCCGTCGGCGGGGTCTGCGCCACCGTCGCCCTGCTGCTGCTCGGGCTGAGCGGCCCGGACACCTCGCTCTGGCTGGTGCGGGCCGAGCTGATGCTGCTCGGCGTCGGCCTCGGCCAGCTGATCGGCCGGCTCATCACCGTCGTCCAGGACGCCGCTCCGGCAGACCAGTTGGGTGTGGCCACCACCGGCATCCGGTTCTTCCAGACGCTCGGCAGCGCACTGGGGGCGGCGCTCTTCGGCACCGTGCTGGCCCGGGTCTTCGAGGGCGGAGAGCCCGGTACCCCGCTCGGCGCGGTGGGCCGGATGGCCGGCGCGGCCCGGGAGCACGCGGTGCGGAGCTTCGTCGACGCGGTGGACGTGGTCTTCCTCTCGGCGGCCGGGGTGATGGCGCTGGTCGTGGTGCTCGCGCTGCGGCTGCCGCGGCAGCCGGTGGAGGAGCCGGCCGTCGAGGAGCGGGTGCTCGCCGCCTGAACCCGGCCGGTCGGGGCCGGGGTGGTTTCCGTGGATCGGCGCGGGCCCGGTGGACTTCGGTCCGCCGGGCCCCTGTTGTATCCGCGCCGCCGGGCCGGGGGGCCGCCGCGGGGCGGGCGGCGGGTCCGGCGGCAGGTCCGGCGGCAGGTCGGCCGGGGTCGGCCTGGGAAGGGCGGTTGATCAGGCGGTGGGTCAGGCGGTGGGCTTCCACTCGTGGGCGAGGAGCGACCAGACCTCCTTGTCGTGCCGGACGCCGTTGTGCGGGTAGTGCTCCCGCATCGTGCCGTCGAGCTTCATGCCCAACCGCTGGGCGAGCGCCCGGCTGCGGAGGTTGGCCGGGCTGGTGTACCACTCGATCCGGTGCATGCCCCGGGTGGTGAAGGCGTAGTCGATCAGGTGGCGGACGGCGGTGCCGACCAGGCCCCGGCCCTCGCCGGCGGGCTCCGTCCAGACCCCGATCTCGCAGTTGCCGGCGGCGGTGTCGAACTGCGGGAACATCACGCCACCGACCAGGGTGCCGTCGACCCAGATGCCGTAGATCCGGCCGGCGTCGGCGGCCTGCCGGTCGGCGTAGCGCTGGAGGGTGGCGCGGGCCGAGTCGAGGTCGGTGGAGTAGCCGGCCCAGCCGATCCACGGGTCGGTGTGGGCGCGGGCGCGGTCGATGTGGGCGAGGAACTCGGGGGCCTGCCACGGTTCCAGGGGGCGCAGTTCGGCATTGTCGGCGAGCGGGACGGTGAACATGGGCAGGCCTTTCGAAGAGCGGTCCGGTCGGCGGTCCAGGGTGGTCCATACATACATAACAAACGTTTGGTATGTACGATAGCCCCCATGACGCCAGCCCGTGGAGACCATGACGCCCGTCGCCTGGAAGTCTCCGAGGCGGTCTGGCGGGTGCTCTCCTCCCGCGGCTTCGAGGGGCTGACGCTGCGCGCGGTGGCCGTCGAAATGGGGGCCTCGACCGGGCTGCTGACGCACTACTTCCCCAACAAGCGGGCCCTGGTGGCCTATGCGCTCGACGAGCTGGACCGGCGCTCCCTCGAACGCCCGCGCCGCACCGCGCCCGCCGACGGCAGCCCGCCGCCGCCGGCCGGGCTGGCCCGGCTGCGCGCGGCGCTGCTCGACATCCTCCCGCTGGACGGGCCGGCCACGGCCGGCAACCGGATCTGGGTCGGCTCCTGGGACGTCGCACTGGCCGATCCGGAGCTGGCGGACGCGCACGCGGCGCGGTACGCCCGGGCGCGGGAGGCGCTGACCGGGCATGTCGCGGCCGCGCAGCGGCTCGGCGAACTGCCCGCCGGGGTGGATGCGGCGCAGCTCGCGGCGGGGGCGCAGGCCTTCGCGCTGGGGCTGGTGGTGCAGGCCCTGTTCGCCCCGGCGGAGTTCCCGCCCGCGCGGCAGGAGGAGCTGCTGGACGCCTATGTGGCGGGGCTGGTGGCCTCGGGGGCCCGGCCCGGGTCGTAGCGCGGGCCCGGCCGGGGTGCAGCGCGGGTCGTGTGGCGTGCGGCCGTGGCCCGCGGTTGTGGCTCACAGTCGCGGCCCCCTGGCCCACGGCGGTGGGCGCGTGTCCTCGGGTCGTGGCCCGGTGCTCGTCGGCTGCTGCCGGCCCGGGGCCCGGCGCCGGATCGGCCCGCGGTTTCCGTTCGAGTCCGACCCGTCCCGGTGGTGCGGTCGGCCGGTGCCGGTGTTTCCCGTGAGGTCGTTTCCGGTGTCGCCACAACACGCATTGTCACGGGTTATGTGCGGTCGGTGTGCGTGCTTTTCCCGGCGGCCTGGCCGGCATAGGCCCCACCGGCGTGGTGGCCTGCGGGAATTCGCGCGTGGGTGCCCCCAGCAGGATTCGAACCTGCGACCTACCGCTTAGAAGGCGGGTGCTCTATCCGCTGAGCTATGGGGGCGGGACGGGCGGCGCCCTGGCGGGCGTGACCGTTGCCGGGATCGGGCGACGGGCGCGTGCGGCGCCCGCTGTCCGGCCCCGTACCTGAGGGTGGGGGGTGGGGGTTGGCGGACCCTTGCCCTGTCGGGACAGGATAAGGGTGTCCAGTTCCTCGGCCGGGTGTAACGACACCGTCGCGGGTGTGTCGGCTTCGGTGGAGCGGTCCGATAATCGCAGGTGAAGGCCGTACATGCAGCGGTCTGGCGGTCTTCGGCGCCGGACGTTGTGCAGTCGTTACGGGGCTGCCGCCCCACCCGTTATGGATTCGGCACGGAGAAAGTGCCGCCGTCACCACGGGTGGGGGGCCGTATTCGGGTTCGTTCGGTCGGATGACGTGGGCGGACGGCCGGCCGAGCCACCCTTGGGGGTGTCCTGCCGGGGCGGGAAGCGGGGCGTTTGTTGTCATGGCCGCGCAGAAGAGGGGCCGGAAGTAGTACCGCAAGGCCGAAATTCACCCCTGTGAGTGACGCCGGTTTTCCACAGGGCCGACTTGTCCACAGGATTTCCGATCTCACTGGTCCGGATTTCTCCGGAAGTGCACTCTCAACTCGCGCCGGTCGATTCCGTACGGTGCATCAGAGAGAACGGAGCGTGTTCTGTGAACGGGACTCAGGTGACGGTGATCGGCAATGTCGCGACCGAGGTGACCTACACGCAGACGGCCGCCGGAGTGCCGGTGGCGAACTTCCGGCTGGCGTCGACGGAGCGGCGTTACGACCGGCAGAAGGAGGGGTGGGTGGACGGCGAGACGCAGTGGGTGACGGTGACGGCGTGGCGGGCGCTGGCGGGTCATCTGATCGGCTCGCTGTCGAAGGGGGATCCGGTGGTGGTGAGCGGCCGGCTGAGGGTGCGTGAGTGGACGGACGGCGAGGCCCGGCGCAGCCGGGTCGAGATCGACGCCCGATCGGTCGGGCACGATCTCAGTCGTGGTACCGCGGCCTTCAAGTGGGCGGCGGGGGTGCGGGGTGAGCCGCCGGGCGGTGGCGGGGAGGCGCTCGACGAGGCGGTGCCCGGGTGGATCGCGGACGCACTGCAGGCTCGGAAGGTCTCGGCGCTGGCGCCGGCCGGGGCCCTGCCGACGGGTGCGGGGGAGGCTGCGGTGGCAGAGGAGCGGGTGGACGGCATGCCGACCGTGGGTGAAGGACAGGTGGCCTTGATCTGACGCCCAGGAGATCTCAACTGTCGACAAATATGTTGATCGAGACGGTTGTTGGGCCGCACGAGCAATCCCGGATCGGTTAACCGAAAGCTCCCGACTTTCTGGTTGATCGTCAGATTGTGTGGATGATGGGATGGTTGATAACGATCCAGATACGGAATGGTCCTGATTTCGCATGGGGGTTTGCGCGCCTCCGGGGCTCAATAGGATTCGTCTGGTTCACACAAGTGCAGCGGCGCCACAGGGGGCGCGGCAATGCAAGGCGGGCAGCCCATCGGCATGGCCCGGCCCGGAGGGATCCCACATGTTCCAGAGGCAGGGGCGGAGTCTTCCGCGCATAACCACTGTCATGCTCACGACCGGCATCGCGCTGGGCGGAAGCCTGTTCGCGGCGGGTACGGCGGTTGCGGCCGACGCGCCCGGCGCGGGTGTCACGGCAGTGATCCAGCCGACCATGGAGGCCGAGGAGATCACCGTCGACGGCCACGGCCTCCAGGGTGGTCTGTTCACGCTCAAGACGCCGAACGGCTCGATCCAGACGTACTGCATCGACATCGACCACCCGGTGAACATCACCAGCGGGGTCGAGTACCAGGAGTCCGACTGGAAGTCGAGCTCCCTCGGTGCGAAGGACAAGGCTCAGGACGCCGCCAAGATCCGCTGGATCCTGGAGAACTCCTACCCGCAGGTGACCGACCTCGTGAAGCTGGCCAAGGACGCCGGCGTCGACGGTCAGCTCACCAAGGAGGACGCCGCCGCCGGCACCCAGGCCGCGATCTGGAAGTTCTCGGACGGCAAGAACGCCGTCCCGAAGGACTCGCAGGCCAAGCAGCTGCGCGACTACCTGGTCAGCGAGAAGAACAAGGGCATCGCCGCCGAGCCCAAGCCCTCGCTGAGCCTCACGCCGGACTCGGTGTCGGGCAAGCCGGGCAACAAGCTCGGTCCGTTCACCATCAACTCCAGCGCCTCCGAGGTGAAGCTGGCGGTCGCCGGTGACGCCGCGGGCAAGGTGAAGCTGGTCGACAAGGACGGCAAGCCGGTCACCGGCCTGACCGGCCCGGTCGCCAAGGACACCCAGCTGTTCCTGGACGTCCCGGCCGGCACCCCGGACGGCGCGGCCACCGTGACGGCCAACGCCGAGACCGTCGTGCCCAGCGGCCGCGTCTTCCTCAGCAAGGGCTACACCCCGGCGAAGCACAGCCAGACCATGATCCTGGCCGGCTCCAGCAAGCTCAGCGTCTCCGACGCCGCGAAGGCCACCTGGAAGCAGGGCAAGGGTGCGCTGGTGGACAGCGCCGCCCAGGTCGAGTGCGACTCCAACGGTGTCCGCGTCTCCGTCGCCAACGGCGGCGACGAGGCGGCCGACGTCACGGTGACGCCGGGCAAGAAGGTCACCGTCCAGCCGGGCAAGGTCGAGAGCGTGGTCGTCCCAGTCGCGGAGGACGCCGCCTACGACATCACCGTCACCGGCCCGAACGGCTTCAGCAAGGAGTTCAAGGGCATCCTGGACTGCAAGGTCACCAGCGTGACCACGCCGACCGGCACCCCGTCGGCCGCCCCGACCACCCCGGCCGCCACCACCCCGGCTCCGGCCGGTACGCCGTCGGCCGGCGCCACCACCACCGCTGCCAAGCCGGCTCCGGTCGCCACCAGCCCGGCCCCCGGCACCACCGGTGGTCTGGCCCAGACCGGTGGTAACGACGCCACCCCGGTGCTCGCCGCCGTCGCCGGCGGTCTGGTCGTGGCCGGCGGTGCCGCGGTCTTCGTCCTGCGCCGTCGCGGCCGCCACGGTCGCAGCGCCGCCTGAGGCAACAGCGCACCGAGGTCCTGAGCTCCTGAGGGCCTGAAGCACTCCGGCCCGGCCCCCGCATCCGTTGCGGGGAGCCGGGCCGGAGTGCGTTCCGGCTGGGTGCGGGGGGAGGCGGGGTGGCAGATGCGGCGCAGGGATCGGCCGGATACCCCGGTGGGGCACGGCAGTCGGTTCGGGTCTCGGGGCCGGGTGCGGCACAATGGAAGGCTGCAAGCCGAATACTCCCGACGACGCCGGAGCGATCTCACGTGGCGGAATACATCTACACGATGCGCAAGGTGCGCAAGGCGCACGGAGACAAGGTCATCCTTGACGACGTGACGCTCAGCTTCCTCCCCGGGGCGAAGATCGGCGTTGTCGGCCCCAACGGCGCCGGCAAGTCCACCGTGCTGAAGATGATGGCCGGCCTGGAGCAGCCCTCCAATGGCGACGCCTTCCTCTCGCCCGGGTTCACCGTCGGCATGCTGCTCCAGGAGCCGCCGCTGGACGAGTCCAAGACGGTTCTGGAGAACGTCGAGGACGGCGTCAAGGAGATCAAGGGGAAGCTCAACCGCTTCAACGAGATCGCCGAGCTGATGGCCACCGACTACTCGGACGCGCTGCTCGACGAGATGGGCAAGCTCCAGGAGGACCTGGACCACGCCAACGCCTGGGACCTCGAGGCCCAGCTGGAGCAGGCCATGGACGCGCTGGGCTGCCCGCCCGGCGACTGGCCGGTCACGAAGCTCTCCGGTGGCGAGAAGCGCCGCGTGGCGCTCTGCAAGCTGCTGCTGGAGGCCCCCGACCTGCTGCTGCTCGACGAGCCCACCAACCACCTGGACGCCGAGTCGGTGAACTGGCTGGAGCAGCACCTGGCCAAGTACGCCGGCACCGTCGTCGCCGTCACCCACGACCGGTACTTCCTGGACAACGTGGCCGGCTGGATCCTGGAGCTCGACCGCGGCCGCGCGATCGGTTACGAGGGCAACTACTCCACCTACCTGGAGAGCAAGCAGTCGCGCCTCAAGGTCGAGGGCCAGAAGGACGCCAAGCGCGCCAAGCGGCTCCGGGAGGAGCTGGAGTGGGTCCGCTCCAACGCCAAGGGCCGTCAGGCGAAGTCCAAGGCGCGTCTGGCCCGCTACGAGGAGATGGCGGCCGAGGCCGACAAGATGCGGAAGCTGGACTTCGAGGAGATCCAGATCCCGCCGGGCCCGCGTCTGGGCAGCATCGTCATCGAGGTGGAGAACCTCAACAAGGCCTTCGGTGAGAAGGTCCTGATCGACGACCTCAGCTTCACCCTGCCGCGCAACGGCATCGTCGGCATCATCGGCCCGAACGGCGCCGGCAAGACCACGCTGTTCAAGATGCTGCAGGACATGGAGACCCCGGACTCCGGCACCGTCAAGGTCGGCGAGACCGTCAAGATCAGCTACGTCGACCAGAGCCGGGCCAACATCGACCCGAAGAAGACGCTCTGGGAGGTCGTCTCCGACGGCCTGGACTGGATCAACGTCGGCCAGGTCGAGATGCCGTCCCGCGCCTACGTCTCGGCGTTCGGCTTCAAGGGCCCGGACCAGCAGAAGCCGGCCGGGGTGCTCTCCGGTGGTGAGCGCAACCGCCTCAACCTGGCGCTCACCCTCAAGCAGGGCGGCAACCTGCTGCTCCTCGACGAGCCCACCAACGACCTCGACGTCGAGACCCTCTCCTCGCTGGAGAACGCGCTGCTGGAGTTCCCCGGCTGCGCCGTGGTCATCTCCCACGACCGCTGGTTCCTGGACCGGGTGGCCACCCACATCCTCGCCTACGAGGGCGAGAGCAAGTGGTTCTGGTTCGAGGGCAACTTCGAGTCGTACGAGAAGAACAAGATCGAGCGGCTGGGCGCCGACGCCGCCCGTCCGCACCGGGCCACCTACAAGAAGCTGACCCGAGGCTGACACCCAGCTGTCACAACGGCCCGGCAGACTGCCCTCCTGGGCGGCCTGCCGGGCCGCGGCCCACCGCCACAGCCGCGCGGAGGGTCACCGGACGTCGAGGAGAACACCCGTGGCACGCCACATCTACGCCTGTCCGCTGCGTTGGTCCGACATGGACGCCTTCGGGCACGTCAACAACGTCGTCTTCCTGCGCTACCTGGAGGAGGCCCGGATCGACTTCATGTTCACCCAGGCCGCCGCGGCCGGTGCCGGGGAGTTCGCGGGCGGTTCGGTGGTCGCGCGCCACGAGATCGACTACAAGCGGCCGCTGGTGCACCGGCCCGAGCCGGTCACCATCGAGACCTGGGTGACCAAGATCGGCGTCGCCTCGCTGACGGTCGCGTACGAGATCAAGGACACCGCCGAGGACGGCACCGAGACGGTCTACGTCCGGGCCTCCACCGTGGTCGTGCCCTACGACCTGGCCGAGGGCCGGCCGCGCCGGATCAGCGAGGTGGAGCGGGAGTTCCTCGGCCGCTACACGGACGATCACAGCCTGGACGCGGAGCCGGTCGGCGCGGCTGCCTGAGCCCGGGCCGACCGGGCCGACCGGCCCCGGCCTGCCCAGGGCCGCCCGGCCCGGCCGGTTCGGCCTGGCGTACGACCAACCACCGACACACGGATTCGAGCTGACACGCGTTGACCGGTACCGCCCCCCTCGCCCTCGCCGATGCCGGGGAGGCCGCCGACCTCGCCGCCTTCCTGGTCCGGCTGCTCCGCTTCGACAAGGCAGCGGCGGTGCGGTTGCAGGCGGTACCCGCGGCGGACGGATCGGGCGTGCTGGCGGTCTTCGGGCGGCTTCCGCTGGGCAGTTCGGGCGCGCTGGCGATCCGCACCGCGCGGCTGACCGCGCTCGGCGGGCCGGCCGACCGCACCGTTTCGGCGGGCCGGCTGCTGGACGGCCTGGACGAGCGGGCGAACACCGCCGCCCTGCCCGCCGCCGTCACCGGCCCGGCCTGGGCCGGCCTGTTGCCGCCGCGCACCGGCTGGCGGCTGCTCGGCGAGCCGCCGGTGGCCGAGGTGTACCCCGAACTGATGGCCGGTGTGCGGGAGTTCCGCGAGCGCAGCGAGGCCGTACCGGTGCACCACCGGACCCGGGCGGTGCTGGACGCGCTGGCCGACGAGATCTGGTCCCGGCCGGTGACCGCGCTGCCCGAGCTGCCGCTGCGCGCCGCGCACGCGGCCTTCGTGATCGGCTTCCTGAAGCCGGCCGCCCCGCTGACCGTGCACCGGGCCGGCGGCTGGCTGCGGCTGAACGCCCCGGCCGGGTCGGTGGCGGTCCGCACGGCGGCCGCGCCCGGCGCGGGGCTGGGGCTCAGCCCGGTCCGCTAGGGCCCTCGGTCCGGAGGCACACGCTGTCGCTCCGCAGGCACACGCCGTCGCTCCGGAGGCGAGGTCCCGTTGCCGCCGGGCGGGCGGCGGGCGGCGGGCGGGGCTCCGGCGAAGGCCCTGGGGCGCGCTCAGCCCTCGGTGTTGACCATCGAGGCGGCGGCGTAGGTGAGGTAGTCCCAGAGCTGCCGCTCGGCGTCGGCCGGCAGCGCCAGCTCGTCCACCGCCGCGCGCATGTGCTTCAGCCAGGCGTCGTGCGCCGCGCGGTCCACCTTGAACGGCACGTGCCGCATCCGCAGCCGCGGGTGGCCGCGCTGCTCGCTGTAGGTGCGCGGGCCGCCCCAGTACTGCATCAGGAAGAGCGTGAGGCGCTCCTCGGCGGGGCCGAGGTCCTCCTCCGGGTACATCGGCCGCAGCAGCTCGTCCTCGGCGACACCCTGGTAGAACCGGTGCACCAGCCGACGGAAGGTCGGCTCGCCGCCGACCTGTTCGAAGAAGCTCTCCTCGCTGAGCGTGCCACGCCGGATCTCTTTCACCCGACCATGGTCGCAGACGCCGCCGGGGCCGTACACCGGGACCTGAGGACCAGGGCTCCCGGTGTACGACCCCGCGGGGACCGCTGTGCGGCTACGCGTCCTCCCAGCGGAAGAACCGCCAGGCGATCGCGGTGATGACGGCGGCGAACGCCAGCAGCCCGCCCATGGCCGGCAGGGCGTCCATCACGCCGCCGCCCTTGGAGAGCACGGACTGGGCGGCGGTGACCAGGTGCTTCAGCGGCAGCGCGTTGGAGATCGCCTTCAGCCAGGACGGCATGTCGTCGGTGGGGAAGAACGAACCCGACAGGAACGACATCGGCAGCACGATGATCTGCGAGATGCCGTTGGCCGCCTCCTCGGTCTTGGCGATGGCCCCGGCCAGCAGGCCGATCGACATGAAGGCGATGGTCGCGCAGACCACCAGCGGGACGATCAGCCACCAGTTGCCGGTGAGCTTGAGCCCGAAGTACGGCGTGGTGGCGATCACCAGGAAGATGGCGGTCTGGGCCAGCGCCGTCAGCACCGAGACGGCGATCCGGGAGGCCACGATCGACCCGGCGCTCACCGGGGCCAGCCGCAGCCGCCGCAGCACCTTCTTCTGCCGCCAGGACACCAGGGTCAGCGAGGCGCTGAACACGGCGCCGGTGGCCACCGCCCAGCCGAGCAGGCCGGGGGTGAGGAACTGGATCGGCTTGAGCGACTCGTCCTCGACCCGGGTCGCATCCAGCACGAAGGCGGGCGGCTTGCCGGTGGCGGCCTGGTTGGCCTGCTGGACGACCGAGTTGACGATGCCCTGGACGGTGCCGGCGCGGACCTGGTCGGCGGCGCTGAAGCGCAGCTCGATCCTGCCGTCCGGGCCCTGCTTGATCAGCGCGTCCAGGTCGCCCTTGCGGACCTTCTCCAGCGACGCGGCCTCGTCGTCGCTCCTGCTGATGGTCAGGACCTTCTCCAGCTCGGCCCGGCCGTCACCCTGCACCGAGTCCAGCAGCTGGACGGCGCCGACCTGCTCCACCTTGGCGTGCGGGCTGCCGGCGCCCTTGAGCAGCGTGCCGAACAGCAGCAGGAACATCAGCGGGAAGAGGAGCACGAAGAAGACGGCGGCCTTGTCCCGGAAGAAGGCGACCAGCATGACCCGGGAGAGGCTCACGAAGGCGCTCACCCGCTCGCGCTCCGGCTGCCCGTTGGGCGCGGCGGGGGTCCCGGGCTTCCGCTGGGCGGGGACGGCGGCGGCCCCGGTGCTGCCGGCCTGGGTTGGGTCGGCCTGGGTGGGGTCGGCGGTCATGCGCGGTACTCCCGTCCGGTGAGCTGGAGGAAGACGTCCTCCAGGGTGGCTCCGCGCACTTCGAGGCCGCGCAGGGCGTTCTGCTCGGCCAGCACGGAGAGCACCGGGGCGGGGAGGCGGGTGGAGACGGTGAGCGAGACGCCGTCGTCGTCGACCGTCTCGACCTCGGCACCGGTGGCGGCCAGCAGTTCGCGGGCCCGCTCGGCGGTCAGCAGGCCGGACTCGACGCTGATCCGAACGGTGTCGTCGATCTCGCGCACCAGCGTGGCCGGGGCGCCGGTCCGCAGGATCTTCCCGTGGTCCATCACCGAGACGCGGTCGCAGAGCACCTCGGCCTCGTCCAGGTAGTGGGTGGTCAGGACGACCGTGCGGCCCTCGGCGTTGATGGTCCGCAGGAGGTCCCAGAGGTTGCGGCGGGCCTGCGGGTCGAGGCCGGTGGTGGGCTCGTCCAGGAAGACCAGCTCCGGCTCGTGGACCAGCGCGCAGGCGATCGAGAGGCGCTGGGCCTGGCCGCCGGACATCTTGTCGGTCATCACCCCGGCCGACTCGGTCAGGCCGACCCGCTCCAGCATCGCGTCGGCCCGCTTGGGGCCGACGCCGTAGAAGGAGCCGAAGGTGCGGATCGTCTCCCGCGCCGTCAGCTTGTTGAAGAAGGCCGAGGCCTGGAACTGCACACCGATCCTCGGCAGCAGTTTCGGATTGCGCGGCCAGGGCGCCAGGCCCAGCAGCTCGATCCGGCCCTCGTCGGGCTTGCGGATCCCTTCCAGGATCTCCAGTGTGGTGGTCTTCCCGGCGCCGTTCGGCCCCAGGATCCCGTAGAACTCGCCGGCCTCGACGGTGAGTGACACCCCGTCGACGGCTTGTACGTCCCCGTACCGCTGACGGATTCCGTCGGCGGATATAGCTGCAGTCATGGGGCCTGAGACTACGGGTACCGGACGGCGTTGGGGAGGGATCTGAGCGCGATTTGAAGATCATTCACGGGATCGCGGAACCGGGCCGGTCCGAACGGGAGCTGACGCCCGTTCGGCCCGGCCCGGCCGCCGTCGTTCCGGCCGGACTCAGGCCCGGTGCAGGGTGATGGTGGTCCACGCCCCGATGTGGATCCGGTCGCCGTCGTTCAGCGGGATCGCGGTGTGCGGGGTGATCGACTCGCCACCGCCGTTCACCGTGGTGCCGTTGGTGGAGTCCTGATCGACCAGCACCCAGCTTCCGTCGGCCTGTTCGGCCAGCAGCGCGTGCTGGTGCGAGGCGCCCGGGTCCTCCGGCGGGACGGAGAGGTCGATCTCCGGCACGGTGCCGCGGTGCTGGCTGCGCCGGCCGATCCGCAGCTGGCCGCGGCCGGTCAGCGGGATGCGCCGCTCGGGGCAGTACGGCGGGAAGAACAGGCCCGCCGCCTCCGGGCCGCTGCGGGCCATCATGTCGGTGAAGTAGTCGCGGTCGGCCGCGACCACGGCGATCCAGTTGGACCGGACCGGCTCCGGCTGCTGGGCGGCCTGGCCCGGCTGGCCGGGCTGGGGCTGCTGGTGCGCCTGCGGGGGCTGCTGCTGGGCCTGCGGGGGCACCGGCGGGGCCAGGTTGAACGAGGTGCCGAACTCCCCGCCGCGGCCGGTCGGGCCCGGCTGGGCGTAGACCGGGCCGGAGTCCTCGCGCGGCGCCGGCTCCTGGTACGCGGGCTCAGCCGGGTACGCGGGCTCCTGGTACGCCGGCTCGGCCGGGTACGCGGGCTCCTGGTAGGGCGTCTCCTGGTACGGCGAGCCGGCCGCGGGCGGGTAGCCGTAACCGGACGGCGCACCGGTCTGCTGGTGCTGCGGCTGCGGCTGCGGCTGCTGGCCCTGCTGGTGCTGCGGCGGGGCCGGCGGGAACGGCTGCTCCGGCGGCTGCGGGCCGCCGTACGCCGCCGGGATGTTGAGCGGGGCGGGCGCGTGGGCGGGCCCGGGCACCGGCGCACCGGCGGCCGGGGGCTGGCGGCGCGAGGGCGTGGAGAGGTCGTAGTCGTACCCGCACTCCTCGCAGAACCGCCCGGTCTGCGGGCTGCGGCAGATCGGGCAGATCACCAGGCCCTCGGTCAGGTCCGGGAAGCCCTGGCCGGCCGGCGGCGCACCCGGCGACGGCACGGCCCCGGGCGGGACCGCACCAGGCACCGGCCCGCCGAACGGCGCCCCGCCGTGCGGGCCGTGCCCGGGCTGGCCGGGGTGGCCGCCGTGCGGGCCGTGCCCGGGAGCCCCGGGCGTGCCCGGGAGCGTGCCGGGCGGCGGCGGGACGGGCGGCGGCGGTGTCATCGGGAAGCCGCAGAAGTCGCACCAGTCCTCGGCCTGCGACTCATGCCCCCTTGGGCAGATCGGCATCAGGTCCCCCTCAATTCCAGCCAGCTGGGGCAGCGTCCGACCGGGCCCCGGCCCGGTCGGCTTCTTCAGCGGTCACTTCTTCACACGGACGGTCTTGGTCGACCGGGTCTCGAGGGTCATCGAGTCGGCCTCGCTCACGTTCTTACGGAACCGAACCGTACCCTCCTTCGGGTCGACGACGTCGACCACCTTCTGCAGCAGCTTGAACGTGCCCTCGTTGCCGGTCGCGTGGGCGATCCGGACGGCGGCGCCGAGCTTGGCGGTCGCGCGGTCGACGTCCCCGGCCCGGTGCGCCTCCAGGCCCTCCTGGATGGACGAGGCCAGCTCGGCCTGCCCGGTGTAGTGGGCGACCTGCGGGCTGATCCGGGTGGACGAGGCCAGGTCGTCGGTCCAGACGGCCTTGACCAGGCCCTGGGAGAGCACCTCGGGGGTGCTGCCGCTCTGCGGCGGCAGGACGAGGCTGATCCGGGCGGCCAGCATCTCGTTGCCGACGGCGGCGGCGGGGACCTCCACGCAGACGTGGTAGTCGCGGCTCTCGTCGCCCCAGGAGCCGGTGGGGTAGTCGCCGGCCCGTGGGCCGGCCTCGGTGCGGCGGCCGGTGAGGTCCTCGACCGCGGGGGCGACCTGCTTGACGAACTTCACCACCGCGTTGGCGGGCGTCCAGATCCGCAGCGCGACGTCGGCGACCTGCTTGCCCATCGCGCCCTCCATCATGGCGCGGAAGTCCTCGGCGAGGCCGGACGGTTCGGCGACGATGTCGACGGTGCCGAGCAGCGCGGAGGAGATCTTCCGCAGCTCGTCCACCCGCCAGTCGGTGCCGACACCGCGGCAGTCGGCGGTGAAGTGGCCGGAGGCCCGCTCGATGGCGCGGTCCAGGTCGGCCGCGTTCTCGTGCTCGTTGTTGCCGTCGGTGAGCAGGATGGCGTGCCGGATGGCGATGTCGCGGCGGGTCAGGAAGAGCTTGTCCGCCTTGGCGAGCCAGGTGCCCATGGCGGTGCCGCCGGCCGCGGTGAGGCGGCGCAGCGCCTCCTTGGCCTGGGCCCGGGTGGCGTCCGAGGCGATGGCGAGGGTGCCCTCGCCGGGGTAGATGTCCTTGGCCTCGTGGGTGCCGGCGACGACCGCGAAGGCGACGCCGTCGCGGACGGTGTCGATGGCGGCGGCGGTGGCCTCCCGGGCGCCGCGCATCTTGCTGGCGGGGTAGTCCATCGAGCCGGAGCAGTCCACCATGATCACCACGGCGGCGGACGGGGCGCCCGCGCCCAGCGGGCTCGCGTCGGACACCCCGAGCGGGCGGCCGCCGGAGGTGCCGCCGCCGGTCGAGGTGACGGTGACGATGGCGTTCACCTCGCGGGCGCCGTCGGCGAGGAACGCGTTCTGGAAGATCTCCACGTCGAACCTGGGCAGGTTCGGCTTAGCCAGTGTTGCCATGGGCCGGTGGCTCCCGTCGGGTGGTCGGTTGGTGCGTACGGTCGGTGGGGTGGGCGCGGGCGGGTCGGGGGCGTGTCGTGTGGACCAGGCGGCGTGGCTCCGCTCTGATCCGCACGGCACCCCCTAGCCCACCGGCGGGTGCGGCGGCTGCGGGGGCACGGCGGGAGGCGCGGGCGGGGCCGGCGGCAGCGGGGCCGCGGGCGAGCCGATCACCGGCAGGTCCGGCAGCGTCGGGTCGTGGTCCTCGTCGTCGCCCGTCCCGCTGCCGGCCGGCCGGATCACCGGCAGGTCCAGCGCGGTGGCGGTGCGGGCGTCCTCGTCCGCCGCGTCCTCCGCCCGCCCGGCGCCGGCCAGCCCGGTCGGCGGGTCGATCGGCAGGACGGCGACGGTGATGTTGTCGTGCCCGCCGGCCGCGACCGCGAACTTCACCAGGGTCTGGGCGGCCGCGAGCGGCTCGGTCCGGGCGTCCTGGCGGACGTAGTAGGCGAGGTCGGTGGCGGCCTCGGCGTAGTTCCAGAGGCCGTCGGTGCAGATCAGCAGCACGCCGGGGACGTGCGGGGTGAAGTCCAGGGTGTGCGGGATGACCTCCTCGGCGTCCGCGCCGAGCCAGCCCGTGATGGCGTGGGCGCGCGGGTCCGCGTAGGCCTCGGCCTCGCTCATCAGGCCGGCCTCGACCATCCGGGCGGCCCAGGAGTCGTCCTGGGTGAGCCGGAACGGTTCGGCGGCGACCCGGTCGTCCGGGATCCAGTACGCCCGGGTGTCGCCGACCCAGCCGATGGTGACCCGGCCGCCCGCGGCGATCGCGCTGACGAAGGTGCAGGCGGGCGCGTTGACGTCGGGCCGGTGCGGCGAGGCGCCGTCCTCGGCGAGGGCGGCGACGGCGGCGGCCGCGTCGGCGACGGCCTGACGCATCGCCGCGTTGGGCTCGCGGCCGGCCTCCAGCGCGGTGAGTAGCGACTCTGAGGCAGCGTCGACGGCGGTCTCGGAGGCCTCGTCGGGCCGCTCGGAGGAGGAGACCCCGTCGCAGACCACAGCCACCACGACCGGCTCGCCGCCGGGCAGCGAGGAGGCGGCGACGGTGAAGGAGTCCTCGTTGCGGTGGTGGCGCACACCGCGGTCGCTGACCCCGGCGACGCCGGCCAGCGACCGCTCCATGTGGTCGCGCGGGCGCGGCTGGGCGCCCCCGCAGGCCTCGCAGTAGCCGTCGGCGGCGACCTGCGGCAGGCCGCAGTGGACGCAGCCGGGCCCGCCCTGGGCCGGAACGGCCGGGGTGGCGGGCGCGTTCGGCATCGTCGGCGGGTGCTCCGCGCCGGCGGCGCCCCGGGCGGCGGACCAGCTCGCGGGCATCGCGCCCGGGGCCGGCCGGCCGTCCCGGCCCGCCCCGCAGGAGCCGCAATAGACGTCCTCCGGGTCCAGCGGCTCGGAACAGCTCTGGCACACGGTCTGCTGCGGCATTGGTTACACCCACGTCCTGGGGCGGGCACGGTTGGCCCGCTCCACCATCTCGATCCTGGTCTCGGCCCGGTCGGCCAACCGGGCGAGTACCCGGTAGGACTGCTCCAGCGCGAACCGCAGTTCCCGTTCGACGGCAGGCCGTCCCAGCACGGTGACCTCGCCGGTCGTCCGGCCGAGGCCGGTCTCGCCGGCCGAGCCGGCCGTGACCCAGCCGAGGGCGGTGCTGAGCACCTCGACGGAGAGCTCCTCGCGGCGGCGGTCGTCCAGGCGCAGCGCGGTCAGCTGCTCGGAGCCGGCGCCGAGGTCGGCGCCGAGCGGGTCGGTGGCGGGCCGTTCGCGCAGCCTGGCCCGGACGGCCGCGATCCGGGCGGCGGTGAACTGGCTGGAGGTGGCCGGGACGGACTCCAGCGCGGTGACCGCGCCCGCCCGGTCGCCGTCGGCGAGGCGGACCCGGGCCAGCCCGAAGGCGGCGCTCAGGTAGGCGTGGTCGGTGCTCCACACCAGCCGGTAGAACTCGGCCGCGTCGCCGCCGTCGCCGAGGAGTTCGGCGCAGATGGCGAGGGCCAGCTTCGGGGCGCTCTCGCCGGGGAACGCGTCGTAGACGGCGTCGAAGGCCTCGGCGGCGGCGCGCAGCGCCCTCTCGCCGGGCGTCCCGTCATCGGAGGCCGCGCCGGCGGTGGCGCCGGCCAGGGCGGTCAGGCCGCGGTACCAGACCACCCGCCAGTCGTCCGGGTGGTTCCGCTCCAGCGAGGCCAGCGCCTGTTCGGCGGTGGTGTGGTGGCCGAGTTCGAGGTGGGCGCGCAGCTCGCGCAACCGGCGCTCGACGGAGTCGGCGGGCGCGCCGGCCAGGGCGGTGAGCGCCTCCGCCGGGTCGGCGGCGAGCAGGGTGGCGAGGAAGCCGGCGTTGGGGTCGGCCGGGTCGACCCGGGGGACGGGCAGTGCGAGCGCGGCGGCGGCCGGGTCCAGCGCGGTGACCCGCAGCTCGCCGGGCCGGACGGTCGGTTGCACGAGCTCGGTGTCGACCACCCGCAGCTCGGGGCCGAACAGGGTGGAGAGCGAGGGCCGCGGCCGGCCGTCCTGGAGCGCCAGGATCTCCCGCAGCACGCCGGTGAGCTGGTCGGCCATCTCCTCGGCGGAGGCGAACCGGCGGGCCGGGTCGTGGTCGGTCGCGCGGACCAGGAAGCGGTAGTACGACTCGTACGCGGCGAAGACCGGGACGGACTCGGGGCCGGGCAGCGAGTCGCGGTAGGTGGTGCTGTAGCCCTGGAAGTCGAAGGTGAGGACGGCCAGGGTGCGGGCGACGGTGTAGAGGTCGGAGGCGGGGGAGGGGCCGTCGGTGGCGATCTCGGGCGCCTGGTAGCCGATGGTGCCGTAGATCGGGCCGTCGTCGTCGAGGCGGCGGACGGCACCCATGTCGATGATCTTGAGCGCGTCGCCGCTCTGGATCACGTTGTCGATCTTGAAGTCGCAGTAGATCAGGCCCCGGCCGTGCAGGTAGCCGAGGGCGGGCAGCGCCTCCAGCGCGTACGCGATCGCCTGCTCCACCGGCAGCGGCTCGCGCCGCCCGTCCGGCGTGCGGCGCTCGTTGGCGATGTCCTTGAGCGACTTGCCGCCGACGTACTCCATCACGATGTAACCGTCGGTGGAGCCGGTGCGCAGGTCCGGGTGCTCGGCGAAGTTGATGATGCGGACGATGTTCGGGTGGTCCACCTCGGCCAGGAACCGCCGCTCGGCGACGGCCACCGCGAGCGCGTCCTCGTCCCCGGTGTCCAGCAGGCCCTTCAGGACCACCCACTTGTCGTTGACCCGCCGGTCCACCGCCAGGTAGATCCAGCCGAGCCCGCCGTGCGCGAGGCAGCCGACCACCTCGTACTGCCCGCCGACCAGATCCCCCCGGCGCAGCTTGGGCGTGAACGAGTACGGCGTGCCGCACTTGGTGCAGAAGCCGTCCGGGCGGCCCGGCACGCCGTTCTTCTCCCGGCCCACCGGGGCCTCGCACTTGGAGCAGAACCGCTTGCGCTCCGGCACCTCCGGGTTGGCCAGCACCGCCTGCGCCGGGTCGGCCGACGGGACGGTCGGCACCGTCACCAGGCCGGCGCCGAGCCGGTGGCGGGTGCCCGCGCTGACGCTGCCGCGGCTGCTGCGCGCCGAGACCGAACGGCCGCTGCCGGTCCGGGTGGAGCGGTGCGAGCGGGAGCGGCCGGACATCGAGCGGGCCGAGCCCGTCCGGGTGGAGCGCACGGAGTCCGGCGAGACCCGGGCGGAGGGGACGTGCGGCTGGGTGAGCCCGGTGTCACCGCCGGGGACGGTCAGACCGCACTCGTCGCAGTAGCCGTCCTCGTCGATGGTGCCGGTGCAGTCGCGCGGGCAGGGCGAGCCGGGGCCCGCCGAGGCGGCCGGAGCCGCCGCGCCGGTGGCCGGCCCCGTCCCGGCCCCGGTCGCGGGACCGGTCTTGACGGACACCGTGCCCGCCGGTGCGAGCCCGCACTCGGTGCAGTAGCCGTCCGCGTCGATCGTCCCGTCGCCGGTGCAGTCCGGCCGTACGCACGCCTCGCCCATGAACCTCAGCCCCCCAGTCCCTGTCCCTGTGCCTGTCCGTCGACCGGCCCACCGCCGGCCTGCCTGCCGCCGGGCGGCTCGGCCTGGGGGGCCGGCCGCAGCGACTGCTGGAACCGGCCCACGGCCGCGGCCGCCGCCCGCAGGTCGCACGGCGCGCTCCAGAGCAGCCAGCGCGCCTTCTCGTACCGCTCGATCACTTCCGGGTCCTCGGCGACCCGCAGCCGGGCCGCCATCGCCTTGTACGCGTCCAGCCGCCCGCGCAGCTCGGCCCGGACGGCCAGCGGCTGGGTCACCTCGGTGAGCGACTGCCGGGCCCGGGCCAGCTCCTTGGCGGCCGCGTCCTCCAGCGCGTCCAGCAGCGGCGCCAGCCGGTGCCACTGACCGCCCTGGCGCAACTCCAGGGCCAGCACGATCCGTTCACGCAGCGCGGAGGCCGGCCCGGGCACCGCGGGGACCTCGGTGGCGGCTATCTTCGCCAGCACCTCGCCGCGCGCCCGGCGGGCCTCGGCCAGTGTGGCGTCCGCCCGTTGCAGCAGGTCGCCGACGCCCTGCAACCGCTCCTCGGCGTCGTCGCGCAGCCGCAGCAGGTCCTCCAGCTCGACCCGGACGCCGTCCAGCGCCCGCCCGGCCCGGTCGAACCGCTCGGTGTCCACCACCCCGGAGGGTGTGGCCAGCGCGGTGCCGTCCGGGCGGGTGCCGCGCTGGGCGGGCACCCGGGCCGGCCGCCAGAGCGCCAGCGGGTCGCTGCGCACCTCGGTCCGCAGCTCCGTCAGATCGGACTCCAGCCCGACCAGGTCGTCGCCGAGCGGGTGGCTGCCGGCGTGCACGCCCAGCGAGCCGGCCAGCGTCTGCACCCGGCGCAGCTCGGCCAGCAGCAGGTCGATCCGGGCGGGCAGCGCCGACCAGACGGCGTCGGCGGCGCTGACCACCTCCAGCACGGTGGCGTACCAGGAGTTCATCCGGGTCATCAGCTCGTCCAGGCTGACCCGCTCGACCAGCTTGGCGGGTGCGCCGAGCAGTTGGGGGCCGTCCGGGACCGCGCCGCCGGGCACGGTGACCGCCTCGCCGGTCAGCAGCTCGCTCAGCTCGGCGAGTTCGGCCGAGCCGGGCTTGGCCTTGCGGGCGCGGACCGCGCGGGCCGAGGCCAGCGCCTCCGAGTAGCGGTCGAACAGGGCCCAGAGCAGCGGCAGGCCCTGCCCGGCGACGGACCAGCGCTCCTGGGTGCGGCCGGCCAGCCCGGCGCCGTCGAGCAGCCGCAGGCCCGGGTGGTCCTGGAGCGAGAGCAGTGCCGACTCGACCGCGTCGCGCTCGGCGCCGAGGCGCGCCAGCGCGCGGTCCACCTCCTCCCGGCTCAGTGCCGGGCCGGCCGAAGCTGCCAACGCCGTCTCTCCTTCGCTGTCCTGGTCGTCTCTGTCCTGGTCTTCGCCGTGCTGTCCTGCGTTGCTCCGGTCGGTGTTGCTCCGGCCCGTGCTTCCCCTGCCCGTGTGGCCCGGCCTGTGCGGTGGACCGGACGGCCCGCCCCGACCCTAGCCTGCGATCTTGTGTCCGGACCGGGCCCGGTCGTCAAGAGGCCGTCAGGGCCCGGCCGGTGCGTCTCACGCGGGTCAGCGCTGGGCCGGCCAGTAGTGGTCGGCGTCGTTCAGCATGTACGGCTTGAGCCAGCGGTCGTACCCCGCCCGCCAGGCGCCGCCCGTGTGGTAGTCGGCGAGCACCTGGTTCACCCGGGCCGTCAGGTCGGTGCTGTTCTTGAGCATCGCGATGCCCATCACCGCGGGCCGGACCTCGCCGTCCACCACCCGGACGGTCTGGTCCTGGGCGGCCTGGCTGGCCGCGAGACCGTCGTCGGTCATGGTCGCGTCGACCTTGCCGAGCTGCATCAGCACCAGGCAGTCGAGGTGGTTCTCCACCGAGACGATCTTCCCGACCTTCGGACGGGCCTTCAGCTCGTCCTCCGCCGAGGAGCTCGACGCCGCGCAGACGGTCTTGCCGTCCACCGCCTCGTCGATGCTCTTCGCCGGGGACGCCTTGGGCACCACGACGCGCTGGCTGGTCTTGAAGTACGGCTTGGAGAAGGCGACCTGCTGCAGCCGGTCACAGGTGATCGTCATGGTCCTGACGATCAGGTCGACCCGGCCTTCCTGGATGAAGCTGATCCGCTCGGCGGTGGGTACGGCCTTGAGCGTCACCTTGTCCGGGTCGCCCATGATCGCCGTGCCGATGGCCCTGGCGAGGTCGATGTCGAAGCCCTCGATCTGGCCGGTGTTGGGGTTGCGGGAGCCCCAGCGGTAGCTGTTCTGGTCGACGCCGATCACCAGGCTCCGCTTGGCCTTGATCGCCTTCACCGCCGGGCCGTCCTCGCTGCTCGGCGGCACGCTCTGGTAGGTGTCGCAGTCGCTCGCCTGCTCCTGCTGCGGCGCCAGCGCCGGCCGGAGCGTGGCGGCGGCCGGCAGCACCGCGCCCTGGGGGCTGCCCGCGCCGAGCGCCGCCGCGCAGGACGCCAGCAGCGCGACCGCCGCCACCGCCCGGGCCCGTACCGTTCCCTTGCCCATCGTGTCCGTCCCCCTTCTACCGGTACTCGGCCAGTCGCCGGCCGAGGCCGCGGACCGCCGCGGCGGCCGCCACCAGGGCCAGCACCGCGACCGCGGCGGCGGCGGTGCGCAGATCCCCGTCGGTGCCCTCGGCCGCCCGCTTGAACTGCTTCAGCTCGGTGTCGGCGGCCTGCGCCAGCCGTTGGTCGGCGGCGTTGAACGAGGCGTCGGCGGTCTTCGGCACGTCCGCCTCCTTGACCGTCACCGTGGCGTCCAGCGCCCCCTGGTAGTCGGCGTCGATGTTCTCCAGCTTGCTCGCCGCGACGTGCCGGTCGCGCCACTGCTGGTACTGCTGCTGTGCGTCGGCGATGGCGGCCCGGGCGTCCGCCGGGGCGAGCCGCAGGGCGTCCGGCAGGGTGCCGGTCTGCGCGCCCGCGGCGCCGTCCGAGCCGGTCATGTGCTCGGTGGTCTTCGTCCAGAGCTCGGAGTACTTGGTGGAGGAGCCGCGGGCGACGAAGTGCAGGTTCTCCGCGAGCCGGGCCGTCAGCACGTCGACCCGGGCCGCGTTCAGGGCACGCAGCGGGGCCGCGCCGTTGCGCTCGCTGTCGCGCAGCGCGGAGTCGGCGCCCGTCCCGGCGACCGTCAGCCAGAGCACCCCGGCCAGCACGGCCGCGGTCGCGCCCAGCAGCCCGATGTTGAACACCCGGTTGGTCCGGCGCAGGAGCACCACCTGCACCGAGACCAGCGCCGCGAGCGCCAGCACGCCCAGCCCGTACGCGGCCCACGGCACCGCCCGGGCCTCGCGGTAGTCGGCCGCGAGCTCCTCGTTCTCGGCGGCGCTGAGCTGCGCGGCGGCCGGCAGCAGCACCGTGCGCATCTGGTCGGAGGCGTACCGCAGGTAGGCGCCGCCGAGCGGGAAGCCCTGCCGGTTGTCGGCGCGGGCGCTCTCCACCAGGCCGGCGTAGACCGGCACCTGCTGGTTGAGGGTGGCGAGCCAGCCCTGGGCGGGGGAGGAGGCGGTGGTGCGCGCGGCAGCCTCGGCGATCAGCCGGGAGGCCGTCGCGAGGTCCTGCTCGTAGCGGTCCCGGACGGCCTTCGGCTCGGCACCCGCCAGCAGGAAGCCGGTGGCCGCCGTCGTGTCCGCGTCGGCCAGCGAGCGGTGGATGTCGGCGGCCGCCTGGCTCAGCGGCTGGCGCTGCGAAACCACCCGTTCCGCGGCCTGCGCCCGGGAGTTGACCTGCCAGGCGGTGAGCGCGCCGAACGCGACGGTGACCACCACCAGCAGCGCCCCGGCCAGCCGCAGCCGGCCCGGTGCCGTCCGGGTGGCCCGGCCGAGCCTGGCCATCGGGCCGCGGCCCGCGGCCGATCCGCCCGGCCCCGGCGCCACCGTGCCCGGCCCCTCCGTACGTACTGGTGTCGCCACCTGCCCCACCCTCCCCTGTGGCCCGGCCCGTCGTCCGGGCCCGGCCGTTGCCTGCAGTATGGCCGTCGCTCCCCGCGGCCACACCCGACTTGCGCCGATCTTGAGCATCTCCGAGTGCCGTCCGAAGGGCACTCTCCGCCGGCACTCTCCCCGAGCGCCGGTTCGAAGCACTGTCGCCGAACACTGCCGGGCCCCCGGATGCGGGGCGGGCGGCGATCGGGTCGACGCGGGATGCACCCTATGCGGTTCCCCGGACAGCCGGAGGGTAGGGGTCCGGTTGTGTGTGTGATCGGTGGTCGGACGGGTGCTCGTCCGTACCATGGCGGTATGCGTCTGATGGGAACGATCTCCGCCGACCGCCCGCTCGTCGTCGTCGCCGTCCGGGAGGAGGCCGCCCACCTCGGCGACCGGCTGCCGGTGCTGCTCACCGGAATAGGGAAGGTCAACGCGGCCGCCGCGCTCGCCACCGTGCTGGCCCAGGGTGAGCACCCCTCCGAAGTCCTCAACCTTGGCACCGCCGGCGCGCTGCGGCCCGGCTGGGAGGGCACCCACGCGGTCACCCAGGTGATCCAGCACGACCTGGACAGCCCGGCCCTGTTCGAGCTCACCGGCCGCACCTACGGCGCCCCGCTGGTGGTCGGCAAGGGTGACGGCCCGATCCTGGCCACCGGCGACCTCTTCGTCTCCTCCTCCGCCGCCCGCGACCGGCTGGCCGAGCACGCCGACCTGGTCGACATGGAGGGCTACGCGCTCGCAGCCGTCGCCCACCGGGCCGGGGTGCCCGTCCGGCTGGTCAAGCACGTCAGCGACGAGGCCGGCGACGGCGCCGGGCACACCTGGCGGGAGTCGGTCGACGATTGCTCCCGCCACCTCGCGGAGTGGCTCCACGGGCAAGGTTGGTGACGCTTCGTCAGTCATGGGGTTGTGGCTAGGCTGGCGGGCGTGACCGAGAACACCGTCGCGCGCAAGCGCTCCGACTCCCGCCCGCCCGGCCTCAACGCCGACGAGCCGACCACCCTGCTCACCTTCCTCGACTACCTGCGCGAGGCCGTCATCGGCAAGACCGGCGGCCTCTCCGACGAGGACGCCCGCCGCCCCGGCGTCGCCTCCGGCACCAGCCTGCTCTGGCTGGTCCGGCACCTCACGGCGGTCGAACTCAACTGGTTCCTCTGGGCCTACCGCGGCGACGACGTCGAGCCCTGGGACGACGACGCGCCCTCGCCCGGCGACGAGACGGTGGCCGGGTCGGTCGCCGCTTACCGGGAGGCGATCGCCCGGGCCAACGAGGTCATCACGGCCGCGGCCGGTGACCTGGACCGCCCGGGCGTCCGCTCGCTGCGGCCCAACGCCGAAGCGCCGTCGATGCGTTGGCTGCTGGTGCACATGATCGAGGAGACCGGCCGGCACGCCGGCCATGCCGACATCATCCGTGAGCAGCTGGACGGCGCGGTCGGGCGGTAGCGGGGGCGGTGCACCCGTTCCTGACGGGCAGTGGAATACTCCCCCGCGCACCACGGCGCGGCTCTGACGGCGCCGTGCGTTTTCACACAGGGGGAACAAGAGTTCATGTCATCGCCACGTATAACCATGCGGCGTGCCCGGGCCGCCGCCGGCGCGTCCGCGCTCACGCTGGCCCTGCTCGCCACCACGTCGGCGTGCGGTCCGGACAACAGTTCGGCGGACGCGGGCGCGGCGGTCAGCGCCGCGGCCGCCGCGCTGCCGACCAATCTCGAAGACTTGAAGAAGTGGAAGTTCGAGGACTGGGAGAAGTGGGCGAAGGACTACGCCCTCCCGGCCGCCGTCGACGGGTACTGGACCCTCGACAGGCTCCTCCACGCCAAGCCGGACGACCTCGCGCCGCCCGCCGCGCCGCCCGCTCCGCAGGCGCCGGCCTCCCAGGCGCCGGCCACCTCGGCGCCGGCCACCCAGGCACCGGCCTCCAAGCCGCCGGCCACCTCGGCACCCGCCTCCAAGCCGCCGGCCGGTCAGCCGTCGCAGCCCGCGCCGAAGCCGTCGAACACGCAGCAGCCGGCCTCCCAGGCGCCCGCGCCGCCGGCGACCCAGGCGCCCGCGCCGCCGGCGACCCAGGCCCCCGCGCCTCCTGCCAGCCAGCCACCTGCACCGCCGGCGACCCAGGCCCCCGCGCAGCCCACGGGCCAGGCGCCGCAGCAGCCCGGTGACAACGGCAACGACCCGGAGCCGAAGACCGTCAACGCGCAGCCGGTTCCGCACCCGTACACCAAGAGCTTCGCGGCGTACGGAAAGATCATGTTCGCCGAGCCGGGGACGAAGGAGTTCAACCGCGTCTGCTCCGGCACCGTGGTGGCCGACCCGGCGAACCCGGGCAAGAGCAACCTGGTCTGGACCGCCGGCCACTGCGTCCACCAGGGCAAGGGCGGTTCGCCCTGGTCCAACGTCACCTTCATCCCCGCCTTCAACAGCAACGGCTCCGGCAGCGGCGGCAAGGCGGCCGACATGTCGCAGCTCGCCCCGTTCGGCACCTGGACGGCGACGCAGTACGTCACCTCCCCGGTGTGGAAGGCGGAGGGTGGCCAGACCGGCTCCGCGGCGACGCAGTACGACTTCGCGATCGTCAAGGTCAAGGCGAACAAGGACACCGGCAAGTCGCTGGAGGAGACGGTCGGCGGCGCGCTGCCCGTCTGGTTCAACGCCCCGCGTGACCAGCTGAGCATCACCGAGTACGGTTACCCGGCCGCGCCTCCGTACGACGGCAACGAGCTGCACCGCTGCGACAGCGGCAAGCCGAGCCGCATGTCCTGGGACGCCACCCGGCCGCCGATGCTCGCCATCGGCTGCACCATGACCGGCGGCTCCAGCGGTGGCGGCTGGGTGACCACCAAGGACGGCAAGCCCGTCCTGGTCAGCAACGTCTCCATCGGCCAGCACGACCACGAGCCCAAGTTCCAGGCCGGTCCGTACCTGGACGACGTGGCCGCCGGCGCCTACGACTTCCTGTCGAAGAAGGGCTGAGCCCCCGCCGGCTGACGAGGACCGGGCATACACAGGCGACGGGGGGGGGGGGGGCTGTGTTTTTTCTTGGTTCTTTCTCTCCCCCCCTCCCGAAAGAAGCCAAGCCCGAAACCGCTCCCCCC